>NZ_JBFAKW010000173.1:0-16976 GCF_040655955.1 Streptomyces sp. NPDC050263
GTCACGTACAAGGTCGAGGCGACCCGTGTCGAGCAGCGCACCGACTTCGACAAGCTGATCGTCGACGTCGAGACCAAGCAGGCGATGCGTCCGCGCGACGCCATGGCCTCCGCCGGCAAGACGCTGGTCGAGCTGTTCGGGCTCGCCCGCGAGCTCAACATCGACGCCGAGGGCATCGACATGGGCCCGACCCCGGTGGACGCCGCCCTCGCCGCCGATCTGGTCATGCCGATCGAGGAGCTGGATCTCACCGTCCGTTCGTACAACTGCCTCAAGCGCGAGGGCGTCCACTCCGTGGGCGAGCTCGTGGCCCGCTCCGAGGCCGACCTGCTGGACATCCGCAACTTCGGTGCGAAGTCCATCGACGAGGTCAAGGAAAAGCTCGCCGGCATGGGCTTGGGCCTCAAGGACAGCCCGGTCGGATTCGACCCGACCGCCGCCGCCATCGGTGTGGACAGCGACGCGGACGCGGGTTTCGTGGAGACCGAGCAATACTGAGCCCTGCGACGCGCGGGTCATAGAGACACTTCGCGTACAGGGACACGAGGACCTCCACGCTGTTCCCTGCCGGCTCGGCGACCTCGGCCGGGTCGGCACCCACGCACAGCCCGCCTCGTCTGGTGCCGCGATCTCACCGAGATCGACACGGGCGAGGGCAAACTGTCCTTGGCGACGGTCATCGATCTCGCTCAACATGCCCGCGGCTGCACAGCGTTTGCGGGATCAAGACTCCGATCGACTACGAACGTCCCACGGCGCGCTACGTCACCGCCGCCATCGCCATCCAGCTCACCCTCGCACGGGCCGGCCTCGCCACCGTGCTCGTCCCCCCGGACCGCCATCGACCCGGCCGCACCCGGAATCCGTACCGCGCCCATCGAGGACCGCCCGATCCTGCGTCTGCTGTTCGCCGCGACGCGTCACACCGAGACCGCGAACCCGACGACCACGGCCGCCATCTCAGCACTGCGCACCGCCGCGCGACAGAACCGCCCCTCGCCTTCCGCCGGCCTAGGACACGGCGTCGAGCGGTCGAAGGAAGCGGCGCTCGTAGCGCTTGATGCAGCGGGTGGCACGGGCCAGTTCGAACGCCTCCTGGCACTCCGTGTCGGACATGCTGTCCGTGCGGTACTGCTCGTACGCGGCCAGGCTGGGAAAGGAGAACAGCGCGTAGGCGATGTCGCTGTCGCCCTCACTCGGCAGGAAGTAGCCGTGGTGCGTCCCGCCGAAACGGGTGACGAGCCGGACCCAGCGGCGACCGTACTCCTCGAATTCCGCGAGCTTGTCGGCGTCGATCTCGTATTTCAGATGGACAGTGATCATGCCTGCATCATGCCGGGTTGGCGGACTCTGGGTCAGTGCGCGAAGGGCGTGGCCGGCTGTCGGTCCGTGTGGGCGCGGGCGGTGACGAGTCGGTAGGAGCCAGTACCGTACCGGTCTCGATGATGTCGCAACACCCCGGTTCACGGGGCGCGATGGAGTTCGAGATCCGCAAGGTGCGGACGGTGGCCCAAGGCCGTGGGCAGCTGGTCCGTGAGCGGGAGGAACACTTCCGGCTCATGGACCGGGGCCTCACCGGCTACGAAGCGTGCCGGATCGTCGGGATCAACTACCGCACCGGCAAGCGGTGGCGAAACGGGCGCAGCCCGTCCGGCAGGACGAAGGGGGCGCGCACCAACCTCAACCCGCCCTGCACCGACCGCACTCCGCCCGCTCTCGCTGATGCCGGGCAGCGCCGCGGGGCAGCCTGTCTCACTGAATCCGGACCGTTGCGGGCCGTACTGCCTGACGGCGATTCACGACCAGGGGAGACCATCGCTGCCCACAAGTCCTGACGATTGCTCAAGCGGCCAACCTACGTGCACAGTGGCCGAGCAACGTGCTTGCGTCACAGGCAAGGTGATCGAGCGTCAGGTTCGCGGCGCGCTCGCCGACCGAGCTGCTCAGCTCAGCCCGGGTCCACTCCCACTGGACCTGCCTTGCTCGGCCGTGCCTTCGCGAGAGTCGCGCCGCCTGCCGCCCGTAGCCCCGTCCTGGGATCCGAGGGAGGCGCTGCGTCGGGTCTCCGCAAGGCAGCCGTCGACGTACCGGGCGAGGATCAGCGCGTCCTGGGGGTCGCCTGCTCGGAAGGTGATGCGACGGAGCAGGCCGACTCCGTTGAGCGCGACGCCCTCGCGGGCGAGGACGAAGAGGAGGGTGAGGAAGGCGGACCGGGCGTTGCCGTCGTCGAAGGGATGGAAGAAGCAGACGTCGAGATAGGCGCGCGCGGCGCGGGCGGTCAGGGGGAGGGGCCGCCCGCCGTCCGTTGCGCTCTCGGCCAGGCAGGCATCGAGGCGGTCGCGGGTGTTCGGGCCGATGCCGTAGCGTTCCCGGCCCCTCTTGGCGAAGGCGGGCAGGCTGCGGAACGCCGGCGGCTGCGGTGTGTGAAGGACGTGCTGCTGCCAGCCGCGGAGCAGTTCGAAATCGAGCCGGGCACCGCGCGCCGCGTCGGCCCGCATCAGCTCCAGGGCAGCGAGCAGTCCCTCCGCGCGGGCGGGATCCACGACGGCGTCGAACAAGCGGATGTCCTCCGCCGCGCCGTCGCGCGAGGGGGTCACCGGCCCGTCCGAGCCGCCGTCCGGGCCCTCCTGCCACGGCACGGCCTCGCGCACCGCGAGCCAGCGCTCCAGGTGGTCCGGTACGGGCTCGGTGGACTGTGCGGCGTCGCCCGGCCGCAGCGACAGCGCGAGCCGCTCCGCGACATCGTCCACCAGCACGGTGTCGGGGCCGGTCCAGCTCCGGAACCGCCCGCCGATCGCCTCGTCGACCAGTTCCCCCGCGACGTCGGGTGCGACCTGCCAGCGGCTGAGGAACCAGGTGAGCACCTGACGGCAGTGCCCGTGCCAGCCGCTACCGCACCCGGTACGGTCGACCACCTGCAGGATCAGGTTCCGGGCGGCGCGCTCCCACAGGATCCGCTGATCCTCGACGTCCGCCAGCTCCAGCGGGTACGCCTCGAACCATCCGGCCAGCGACTCCAGCCACCCGCGCCACTCGCACAGCGCCGCGACGACACGGGCGAGGGTCTCGTCCGGGGCGGTGATCGAGTGCCGCGGGCAACACCAGTTTCCGACCGGCCCTCCGTCGAAGTCGCCTTCGTCGTGCGCCCAGCGCCAGCCCACGGCCCAGCGGCCGTAGCGTTGGACGAGGGCATACGACATGGCGTCGGCCCAGAGCCTGGCCTCGTCCCAGCTCCAGGCACTGATCGCCGGTTCGGCGATGGGAACGTCGGGGCGGCGTGGCACTCGCCGGGCCGGCCCGAGCGAGTGCACCACCTGCGTCGCGGACGCGTTGTCGAAGGGATGACGGTCGGGGTCCGCCTCGTCCCAGCTCAGATAGCCAGGGGCCGGCTCGGGAATCACCGCCACAGCCTGTATGTCAACCCGACACCCGTTCAAGCGAATTACCCCGGGTGCCGGGTCCGCCGGCTCTGACGCACGGCCCCGCCGGCTCAGTGGCTGTCGTCGTTCCGGTCCGGCCAGTGGTGCCGGTGCCCGGCCTGGACGCGGTCGGCGTCCTCCCGCAGCCCGTCCACGCGACGGCGAGCACCCGGCGCACGCTGTTCCGACAGTCCGACCACCGATGGCATCCACGACCTCCCGGGGAGCGAGACGACAACAGGCCACTGACGCCCACGGGGACTTCCCGCCCTACGCCCGACGAGCGGAAACCCGGCCTTCCAGCCCGGGAAGCAACGACTTCTCAGGCCACACGAATGGTGACGCCGACGGGCCGGGCCGGGCCGTGGCCATGGCCACGCCCGGCTTGGCGGGCAACACCGCCTACCGGGCGTGCGATCAGGGTCGGCCCAGCGCGCGGTACTCCCAGCCTGCGCCGCGCCACTGTGCGGGGTCGAGGGCGTGCCGCCCGTCGACGATCCGGCGCCGGGACACGACCGCGCCCAGGGCGTGCGGTTCGATCTCCCGGAACTCGGACCACTCGGTGAGCAGCACCACGACGTCCGCCCCGGCGGCCGCGCCGAGCACGTCTGTGCCGTAGGTCAGGTCCGGGTAGGCGCGCCGGGCGTTCTCGGTGGCCGCGGGGTCGACGACGGTCACCTGGGCACCGGAGCGGTGCAGGGTTCTGGCCACGTCCAGCGCCGGAGCGTCGCGGATGTCGTCGGAGTTGGGCTTGAAGGCCGCGCCCAGCGCGGTCACCCGGGCGCCGGCCAGCTCGCCGCCGACCAGCTCGCGGACCAGGTCCACCGTGCGGGCCCGGCGCCGCTGGTTGATGGCGTCGACCTCGCGCAGGAAGGCGACGGCCTGGCCGACGCCGAGTTCCTCGGCGCGATGGCTGAAGGCCCGGATGTCCTTGGGCAGGCAGCCGCCGCCGAAGCCGAGACCGGGCTTGAGGAACCGGCCGCCGATCCGGTCGTCGTAGGCCAGCGCGGTCGCGAGGCCGGTGACGTCGGCGCCGGTCGCCTCGCAGACCTCCGCCATGGCGTTGATGTAGGAGATCTTGGTGGCGAGGAAGGAGTTGGCGGCGACCTTGACCAGTTCGGCGGTGGGCAGATCGGTGACGACCACCGGGGTGCCCTGGGCGATCACCGGGGCGAAGGCGGCGCGCAGCTGCCCCTCGGCCCACTGCGACGCCGTGCCGAAGACCAGGCGGTCGGGGCGCAGGGTGTCGTCGACGGCGTAGCCCTCGCGCAGGAACTCCGGGTTCCAGGCGAGTTCGACGTCCGTCCCGGCCGGCGCCGTGCGCTGGACGAGGTCCGTGAGCCGGGCGGCGGTGCCCACCGGGACGGTGGACTTGCCGACCACCAGGGTGCGTCTGCGCAGGTGCTGGGCGAGTTCTCCCACCGCGCTGTCGACGTAGCGCATGTCCGCCGCGTGCGAGCCCTGCTGTTGGGGCGTGCCCACGCAGACGAAGTGGATGTCGCCGAATTCGCCGGCCTCGGCGAAGCTCGTGGTGAACCGCAGCCGACCGGTGTCGAGGGCCTTCGCGAGCAGTTCCGGGAGGCCGGGCTCGAAGAAGGGCACCTCGCCCGAGTTCAGCCGCTGGATCTTGACCGGGTCGACGTCCACGCCGAGGACGTCGAAGCCCAGGACGGCCATGCAGATGGCGTGGGTGGCACCGAGGTAGCCGGTGCCTATGACGGTGAGGCGGGGCGCGTTTGTGTGGGTGTCGTCCGAAGTGGTCACGGTGGTCTCCAGAGGTGTGTGCGGGCATGTCGGCCCGCCGCATGGGCCGGTGGCGGCCTGCGGAACCGTTGGGGAAGGGTGTGGTCAGGAGGCGCAGTCGACGTTGGCGAGGCCCTCGGCCGCGTCGTTCGCCTTGTTGTCGCAGGTGACTTTGTTGCCGTCGGACGTGAGGTGGAAGCCGTAGCCGGGGCCGTCCACGTTCGCGGTGTTGCCCCGGAAGGTGTTGCCGGTGCCCCAGCCGCTGACGATCTGGTGGGTCTGGAAGCCGTCTTGAGGGGAGTGGCTCCCCGTGTTGCCCTGGAGCAGCCAGCCGTTGCCCTTCACGTCGACCCAGGAGTCGTTGTTGTGGGAGCTGCTCAGTTTCGATCCGTCGAAGGTGTTGTCGATGACCTTGCCGTCGCTGGTGCCTTCCTTGATGTCGATGGACTCCGCGGTGGTGTCGCTGATGTGGTTGCCGAGTACCACGTTGCGGTCGCTGGTGTCCGTCTTGCAGTCACTCACGGTGCACCAGTTGGATTTGGCGGTGCCGATGTAGATGCCTTCGCCGTACTTCTCGCGGCGTAGCCCGGTGGTGCGGACGGTGTTGCCCCGGATCATGTTGTCCGAGCTGAAGTCGCGCAGGTGGATGCCCTCGTCGCCGATCTGTTCGACGGTGAGGCCCTGGATGACGGTGCCCACCACGCCGTCCGCCATCACGCCCTTCTGTGCGTTGCGGACGGTGAAGCCGACCAGCCTCCAGTAGCTGACGTGGTTCAGGTGGAAGGCGTAGCCGTCGTCGGCGCCGCCGCCGTCGACGACCGCTGCGGAACCTCCGCACAGGAAGATCGGCTTCGCGGCCGTGCCGGAGGTCTCGGCGGTGAAGTTGCCCGCGTAGGTGCCGTTGGCCAGGGAGATGCTGTCTCCGGGTTGGGCCTGGGAGAGTGCCTGCTCCAGGGTGGCGGCGTCGCTCACCTTGACGGAGGCGGCCGGGCACGTGACCGCGGAGTCGGGTACTGAGCCGCTGGTGGCCTGCGAGGTCGGGGCCTTGGGGGTGGCCGACCGGGTGGGCAGGGCCGACGGGGCGGCTCCGGTCGAGGGCGCCTCGGTGGCCGAGGCCCTGGGACCGGCCGTGGTGGCCCCGGCCGTCTCCTTCGGGTCCTCCCCGCCGCCGCCCGCCACCGCTACGACGAGCGCGGCCAGGGCGAGCAGGAACGCGCCGGCGGACAGCCAGACGGCCGCCTGCCGGAAGCGGCTGCCCCCCGGGGTGGGCGGCGGGGTCGACGGTGTGGTCGGCGTGGATGACATGGGCGGTAGCTCCGGTCCGTCCGGTCGGGCAGTCGGCATGGGGTGTAGGGGCCAGAGGTCAGCGGGGCGGGTTGCCCGCCTGGGCGGACTGGGGAGTCAGCGCGCGCAGAGTGGTGGTCTCCTCGTCGTCCTTGGTGAACCAGCCCGGCTGAGGCGCCTGACGGACGGGGACCTCTCTGACGGCGCCGGCCAGCGGCCTCTTGTCGTCGTAGGGGTGGACGCCCAGGATTCCTCGTCCGACGCGTCGGCGGCCACGGCGGCTCTGGCGTCCGCCCAGCACCGCGGAGAACAGGATGAGCAGCAGCATGCCCGCCCAGAGCAGCGTCATGGGACTGGCGTAGTGCCGGAACTTGATCCAGAAGGAACTGGTGTCGTGCCAGGCGAACGTCTGGTTCTGCTTGACGGTGATGCGGCCGTGGGCGCGGGTGGTGTCCACGGCGCTCGGGCCCACCCCCGAGATGACGTTGTAGGAGACGAGGGACTTGTCGACCGCCCCGACGAGGCTGATCCCGTGATTGGTGCCGTCCTGGACGGTGTTGCCGCGTATCTCGGCGACCGAGTCCCGTACGTAGATGCCGGTGTCGGTGCTTTCGACGATGTTGCCGGTGATCGTCGCGGCGGTCACGCCGTCGCGCACCGAGATGCCCTGTCTCGACTGGCCGCTGAGGTGGTTTCCGGTGATGGCCACCTTGGTGGCGTCCTTGCGGGCCACGATGCCCATGTCGCCGCCCTCGACACGGTTGTTCTGCACGCCGACGTCCGTGCCGCCGAAGACCTCGATGCCGTAGTGGCCGTTGTCCTTGGCGGTGCTGTCGGACACGGAGTTGGATCCGTAACTGCTGATGGACTCGCCCGAGGCCGAGGGACCGCTCGCGAGCGGCCGGCCGCTGAGTGTGAAGCCGTTGCCGCCGTTGCCGGAGGCCGTGGAGCCACTGATCCTGACCTGCTCGGTGGCACGGGCCAGCACGAACCCGTCGCCGCCGTTGTCCTTGGAGACGGTCCGCTCGACCACCGCGTTGGTGACGAACCGGTGCAGGACCACACCGTGTTCGAGGCTCTTCTGCACCGTGCTGTCGCTGATGCTGACCCCGTTGGCGCCGGAGATGAACATGCCGTAGGCGTTGCCCGTGAGGGTGGAGTGCCCGATCTCCGCCGAGACGTACGAGAGGCTGGGCACCGAGAACCGGGTGTCCGGCGTGGCCAGCGATCCGGAGGGCTGGGCCACCACGTCCCCGCTGCCCGCGTCCGAGTCCGAGGACGCCTTCGAGTCCTTGATGTTGCCGGTGTCGGGGCGGTCGGTGCCGGTGAGGCTCAGGCCGCCGGTGCGACCGCTCCAGAAGCCGAGGTCGCTGACCTTGGCGTACGTCATGGAGAACTGGCCGCCGATGGCACGGATGTAGGCCCGGCCGTCCCTCACGTCCGTGTCCGGCTTGTTCTTCTTGTCGTCCCAGGCGGTGATCCGCATGGGCGCCTGCGGGGTGCCCTCCAGGGTGAGCCGGCCGCCGAAGGACACGATGCTCACGAAGCCCTTGTTGCTGCTGGCCATCCGCAGGGTCAGCCCGCCGGGGTTGGACAGCTTCAGCTTGGCCCCGGCGTTGAGATAGAGGTTCTCGGTCAGCAGGTAGGAACCGTCCCGCTCGCGGACGAACGTCTGCGGGGCCAGCTCCAGCAGGTCCGAGACGGTGTAGGCGTTGCTGCGCTGGGTGAGGACCAGGGTGTAGCCGCTGCCGGTGTCCAGTCGGTACGGCGCCTTCCACTGACCGCCCTTGAGGGGGGCGACTGCGGCAACGGCGCGGACCTGGTCCAGGCGGTGGTCCTCCGCGGCTACGAGCGCGGTCTCGTTCTCCGCGTCCGTGGCGTTGACCTGCTGCTTGTCGTCTCCGTCGGCGGCCGGGGCGCCGGCTGCCGAGAGGAGGACAAGACCGGCGGCGAGGGACAGCACGACCGCGCCGGCCCGAAGCATCCGCAGTGCGGAGCCGACGGAGGAAAGGTGATGACGCGTCATGACTGCTGCACCTCCGGCCACGAGGCCGTGGCGGTCCGGGTCGCGCCGCCGAGGGACGCCGAGTTCTGTCCCTCGCCGCCGACGCTGTCGCTGGTGCGGGTCAGCCAGCCCTGCTTGTTCATGGTGACGAAGGCGAACAGCTTGATCGGCAACGAGATCATGATGACGACGAGTGCCAGCACCGGCAGCAACAACACCTCTTGCGGATGTCTGCGCAGATGGGAGTATCCGCGGATGCCGCGTCCCACGAGGAGCCAGATCAGCACCAGGACCACGCCGCGGCCGGTCAGTTCCAGGCGGCTGAAGAGCAGATACCCGAGCGCCATGCCCATCGTGACCGGCGTCAGCAGGATCTGCAGCACGGTGATCTTGGTGACCAGAGGGACTCTCCAGAGCCAGCCCTTGTACAGGGCGGTCAGATAGCAGCGGTAGGAGTTCCGGCTCCAGCGCACCCGCTGCTTGACGAAGGCGCGGAACGAGGAAGGGAACATCGACATCGCCCGCGCGGAGGACTGGTGCACGGTCTTGTAACCGGATGCCAGCACCAGCCAGGTCAACCGTCCGTCGTCGCCGGCTACACAGCGTCGGCCCAGGAAGAACTCGTTCTCCAGGTTCTCCAGCACGGGCTCGATCGCGGCCCGCCGATAGGCCGCCGTACGGCCGGACAGGCAGGCCACGGCACCCGCCCGCCCCATGGCGGGGACGTAGTCGTAGTAGCGAAGGTTGACCAGCCAGTCGGCGACGCGCCGCCAGATGCTGGTCCGGCGCTGGTAGACGTTCTGCTGGGTGCCGACGCCGCCGACCGCGGGGTCGACGAACGGCATCTGGACGGCGGCCAGCAGGCCCGGCTCCCAGCGGGTGTCCGAGTCCACCAGCACTATGAGTTCGCTCGTCGCGGCGCGGATGCCCACACCCAGCGCCGACCGCTTGCCGCGGTGCTCGAACGCCAGCACCCGGACGCGGGGATCCTGCACCTGCGCCAGCCGGTGCAGAACCTCCTTGTCCTCCACGTCCGGGACGATGATGACCTCGGTGGGATCCTGGCCCAGCCAGGTGTCCAGGCAGTCCACCAGGATGTCCGCGTCCTCGCGGTACGCCGGAACCACCACCGACACCGTGGTCCGGTAGTTGTTCACGACGGGCTTGGCGAACCGGGAGAGCACCGCCCGATAGAGCCACAGCCCCCAGACGAAGACGCCTGCGATGCCCAGTGGCATCACCTCGCGCCATGACGTCTCGGCGGTCGCCGTGACTATCCATGACCAGAAATCGTCGAAGAAGCTCGACACGTACCCAGACCCCCCAGTCGGAGCATTGCCCAAACACATGGGCGAAATGTTCGATGTTCGCGGTTTACACGGCGAAATCTAGGGCCGAAACGACCTCTCTCGGCACACAGGCAACACAAAATTCACCTGTGACATCCACAGAACGTTCACAATGCGAGCACCACTTCAGCGAACAGCCCACTGCCGCATCGCGCACATCAAGCCACTGTCCAGTGATCTGACGGATCGACACATGCGGTGCGCCGTACGGCATTTGAGCTCACCCCGGGCGAACAACGCCCCCTCCCCCGCCGCACCCGACACTCAAGCACCGCAGCCTTCACAGGAGCAAAGCTCATGTGACGCACGTCACATCCCCAGGATCCGGGCTGGTGAACGCCTGTCACACACTGCTCACCGAACCGCCATCTCGCGCAGAGTTGCCGGGAAGCCGAAGACCCGGGCCGGAAGCGACGGCCGCGCCGAGCGGGAAGAGCGGTGACGACACCGATGCGGTCGGGGATGCGGTTCACCCCAGGACAGCAGGCGCTCGGAAGCCGAGGGCGCCCGTGCGATCGTCGTGGCCCATACCGACGTCAGCCGACGGACGATGTCCACGATGCCGCACCGGCTCCACCCCCGTCGGATTCACCGTCGCTCCGCACCGCCCGCTCCGAGCTGAGCAGACGAGGGGCCCGGGGTGCCACCGACGTCCAAGGCCGACCTGTACGCCGCGATCGCATGTCGGCGTCCACACGGGGCGGCGGCCGCGGGCCCGGCCGTAATTCGCTTGCCCCGGCTGCGGGTCAACGCTGCACTGTGGCCGGACACCACGAGTTGTGGTGGCGGTATTCGAGGAGGCAGCGGCGGCAATGGAGATTCGTTCCACTACCGACAAGGATCTCGACGTCTTCGTCGACACCGTCCATGCCGCGTTCGGGCTCTTCCCGGAAACCCCGGTCGAGGGCGGCGGGCTCTGGTGGTCGGCCCTCGAAACGGACCGCTGCCTGCTCGCCCTGACGGTGGACGGGCGGCCCGTCGGCACCGCCGCCACGCACTCCTTCGAGCTCACCCTGCCCGGTGAGGCCCTCGTCCCGGCCGCCGGGGTGACCGCCGTCGGCGTCCTGCCCTCGCACCGGCGCCAGGGCGTGCTCAGGAAAATGATGCGGCATCAGCTCACCGAGCTGCGGGCCGGCGGGGAGATCCTCTCCGTACTGCTGTCCTCCGAGGCCTCGATCTACGGCAGGTTCGGCTACGGACCGGCGACCTACACGGCGCGGCTGACGGTGCCGCGCCACAGGGCCGCCCTCGCCGTTCCCCGGGCACGCGCAGTGGCCCAGGCACCAGCGACCGGCTCGGACAACAGCTCGGTCGACGTGCTGCGTCGGGCCGAGTGCGGCGAGATTCTGGAAGCGGTCTACGACCGGTACCGCCGCGCCCAGGCCGGCGCGCTGTCCCGGCCGCACCGCTGGTGGGCGTTGCGCGCGGGGCAGCCCCCGATCTCGCCGGCGCCGCGCTACGTCGCCGTCCACCGGGATGCCGACGGCGTCCCGGACGGGTACGCCAGCTACTCGATCGAGTCCGGCACCCTGACGGTCGACGAGACCGTCGCCACCGACGACGCCGTCTTCACGGCCCTGGCCCTGTTCGTACTCGGACACGACCTGGTCTCTCAGGTCGTGTTCAAGCACGTCCCGCCCGGGCACCCGCTGCGCTGGCAGTTCGCGGACTTCCGCGCCGGCGAGGTGAGCGGCGACATGGACTGGCTCTGGGTGCGGCTGCTGGACGTCCCGCGTGCTCTGACCGCGCGCGGCTGGTTCACGGACGGCGAGCTCGTCCTCGACGTCGACGACCCGTTCCTCGGCGAACACGACCGTTACCTGCTGACCGTCCGGGACGGCAAGGCCGACTGCGTCCCGACGGACCGAGAGCCCGACCTGTCCCTGGACGTGCGCGACCTGGGCTCCGTCTACCTCGGCGGCACCGCCCCGAGCACGCTCGTGCGTGCCGGACACATCAGGGCCCACCGCCCGGGCGCGGCCACCCTCGCCGACGCCCTCTTCCGCGCCGAGCGCTCCCCGCACTGCCTGCACTGGTTCTGACCACGTGCTCGCCGACCCTGCACAAGTCTCGTTCGTCGGCTGCTCGTTCGGCCCGACGAACAGGCCGGAGACGAAGCAACGGGAGTACGCCGAGGGTCGACGGCGACTTTGCACCATGGATCAGGGACAGGGGAACGGGGCTGACCGCGAACTCGCGGGGATCCGCTCGGCGGGCCGGGCCCGAGACGCGATCCTGCGCGACGCGGTCCCACACGTACCTGCCCACCACGCTGCCGTCGGCGCGCACGGCCCGGAGCATGAAGAAATTCGAGATTCCTTTCGTCGCGATGGCGTCCGTCCACGTTCAGCGGGTCGCTCTCGCCGTCCACGCAGACAGAATCGTGGATCCATCTGATGGACGTCGACCGGGCCGTGAGCCTCCGGATCGACCGGCACCGTTGCATAGGAGTCGCCCTTGCGCAGGGCGAAAGAACCACGGCTGCCGCGTCGTCCGCGGACTCCGCCGCGTCAGGCGTCGTGTTCCGCGCCGACGAGGACGAAGGCCATCGTGACCGGTTGGTCGCCGTGGTTGCGCCAGCCGTGGCGCGTGCCGTTCTGGATCACGATGTCCCCGGTCGAGAGGTGGGTGCGGTGGCCGTCGTCGAGTTCGAGGACGATCTCGCCCTGGAGCACGATGCCGTAGTCCACCGTGGGCGTCGTGTGCATGCCGTCGGGCTCCATGAGGTCGGCGATGCCGGGCGAGTCTGCGCGCTGCTCGTGGTCGAAGGCGACGGGGTCGAAGGTCGGGTCGGCCATCGCGGTGTCCGGCGGGAAGGTCAGGACGACGAACCGTGTGCCGCCGGGCGCCGGGAGCAGGCTGGTGACCTTGGGCGTGGGGTCCTCCCCGGTCGGGCTGACCGGTTCGCCGGGGTCGGTGGCCCACGGCAGCCGGGACACCCAGCCCGGCAGGCTGGTGAACTCCCGGCTGCGAGGGACGGGGCCGTCGCTGACGACGATCGACCTGCCGTTCTCGTCGTGGCCGGTGACGACTCTGCGCATGTCCGTCTCTCCTCGGTCGGGTCAGTCGGGTCGGTTGCTGTCGGCCCCGGTCGGGGCTTCGAGCGCGGTCGCCCAGGCGACCACGGCGTCCGCCGTCGTGGGGGCGGGTGCCCGCAGCAGGGCGGATGCCGCCGTGCGGACGAGCTGCCGGTGTCGAGCGTCCGTGAGGTACTCCACCGGCGACTTGCCGTCCACGCGTGCGAGCAGCAGCGCGGGCAGCAGTGACGCGGCCCGTGCTTCGAGGGCCGGCCGCGGCTCCCAGTCGACGCACCGGCCGTAGGCCTCGGCCAACACGCGGGCGGATCGCAGGAGTTCCTCCCTGCGCGCGGGCACCACCAGAGCCTTGAGCAGCAGATGGTTGACGCAGAAGGCCAGGTCGAAGGCCGGGTCTCCGTACCAGGCGCACTCGGCGTCCAGCAGCACGGGCCCGGACGGTCCGACGAGGATGTTCTTCGGGCTGACGTCGCCGTGCACCAGAGCCAGGTGCGTGCCGGCCGTGCGGTCGGCGAGGCCCTGGAGGATGTCGCCCAGGGCGGGGTGCGCGGCGGCGGTGGCCAGGAGGTACGGCTCGATGCGCAGCGCGTGGAAGTTGTCGTCGGTGGCGAACTCCGCGGCAAGGTCGGCGTCGCCCGCGCCGGCCGCGTGCAGGGCGCCGAGGAGTTCTCCGACGGCGGCCGCGGTCGGCACCCGCACCTCGCCGTCCAGCAGCTGTGCCTTCCACATCGGGTACCGCTCGGGCGGCAGGAACGCCATCGCGAAGACGCCGGCTTCGGGGTCGTGGGCCAGCAGTTCGGGCACACTGTCCGGGCGGTGCCGGGACGCGAACCGCATCCACGCCCATTCGTAGGCGTTGCGCGACACCGGCGCCTGCCAGTCGGCAGCGACCTTCAGCTTGGCCAGGGCACGTTTGACACAGAGGGAACGTCCCGGCAGGTCCACTCGCCACAGGTCGGACGAGACGCCGCCGGCCAGCGGAGTCCAGCGTGCCGCTTCGCCGGGCGCGGCGAGCCCGTGGGCGGTGAGGAAGTCGGTCAGCGCGGGTTCCGGGGTCGCCTGCGCGGGGGGCCGGCTCATCGCCGGTCCCCCTGCCCGGTGGGCAGACCGTGGGGCGCGTTGCAGGCGTGGGCCGGTGTCCCGCCCGCCAGGATCCGTACGACTTCCTCCGCCGCGCGGCGGCGCAGCTCCGTGACCGAGGCGTCGGAGGAGAAGGCGATGTGCGGGGTGAGGAGCGCGCCCGGCTGGTCCAGCAGTGCGGTGGGGACGTGCGGTTCGCTCTCCAGTACGTCGAACGCGGCGCCGTCCAGGTGCCCGCCCTCCAGCGCCTTGATCACCGCGTCGGTGTCCACCAGGCCGCCCCGGCTGACGTTGACCAGCAGGCCACCCGGCTTCATCAGCGCCAACTGCTCGGCGCCGACGATGTGGTGCGTGTCCGCGGTGAGCGGCACGTGGAGGATCACCACGTCGCTGCGGCGCAGCAGCTCCTCCAGACCGACCATCTCCACTCCGGGGGCGTCCTTCGGCGGGTACGGGTCATGAGCCAGGATCCGACTGCCGAACGCGCCGAGCTTGCGGGCGGTGGCGCGTCCGATGCGTCCGTATCCGACGACTCCGCAGGTCAGCGTCGACAGCCGGCGCAACCGGGCGCCGGCGGGGTTCCAGCGGCCCGCACGGACCTCCCGGTCGGACAGGGCCAGGCCACGCGTCCAGGCCAAGGCCATGCCGACGGCGTGGTCGGAGACCTCTTCGACGCAGTAGTCCGGCACGTTGGTGACCCACACACCGTGCTCGGTGGCGGTGTCCACGGCGATGTTGTCGAGGCCGACACCGAGCCGGGCCACGATCCGCAGATCCGGCGAGGCGCTGATCGCGGTCGCGGAGACCGGGGCCCAGCAGGTCAGGATTCCGGCGGGCCGGTGCTCGGCCACCAGTTCTTCGATCGCCTCGGCGGAGGCGGGATCGGCCGGGCCGGTCACCAGGGTGTGGCCCGCCTCCTCGATGATCGATCGCTCGACGCGGTCGTCGGGCCAGGCGTGGTCGGTGAGCAGCACGGTGCCGGGGCGGCTCGGTGGATTCATGGCAGGTAGTCCTCGCAGAGTCGTACGGCCGCGGCGGACGGCCGGGCGTCACGCCCGGTCGCATCCGGTGAGCGGGTCTGATCGCCGCCCGCAAGGGCGGTAGCCGGCGTGTCCGATGGCCGACGGCCGCCAGGGGCGGGGGTGGAGAAGGTCGCTGAGCTCGGGTCGGGTGGTGCAGGCGCTCGCCGACTTGTGGTCGGGCAGGCGCCGCCGTACGCCCCCTGGAACGGGTCGCGAGATACCGGGGCACGTCTGATCACTTTGTCACAGCCACGTGATGCTAACGATAGCATTCACCGCCTTCGACACGTCAAGAGTGCGGCGCACACCCATCCCCGGCGCCCGTCCGGCAGCGCGCATCGGGAGTGATGGAACCCGCTCCTCACGGGCAAGGGCAGGACCGACGAAGAAATACCCTCTTCACATCTTGACGCGCCGGAGACTTCCCCCTCATGGTTTCTGCCAGCGCCGACTGTGTGTGACGGATAAGTGTCCACACGAGGTCCGGCTGTCGAAGACGCCATAGCCACGGACGTCCCCGGCGGGCGATACACGGCTGAATTCCGCATGCGGCGTCCGACCGCGCGGCAGTACGTCGCCCCCCATTCCGCCGGCGACGACGGCATCGCCGTCGCCGTCTCGAGTCCGTGTTCAGCTCACCGCTTCTCGTCGTCGCCGTACGGCCCCGTACGGCGATGGATTCGCCGCGGCCTGCCGTGGCCCATTCCTCCTCAGGAGCCGCTATGACTCAAGCAGCGCAAGTCGACACCGGTGCGGTGCCCGCCGGCGAAACACAGGAAAGCAGCCGACCGCCCATTTCACGCCCGATGATCGGGATGGGCTTTCTGCTGATCGTCCTCTCCTACATGGTCAACGCGATGGATCGGCAGGTCTTCCCGCCCCTGCTGCCGAACATCCGTGCGGAGTACGGGTTCTCGCTGGAGCAGGGCGGACTGCTGGCGACGAACTTCACCCTCGGCATGGCCCTGGCCGGCCTGCCCGCGGGCTACCTGCTGGACCGTTTCCGCCGCAAGACCGTGCTGCTGGCCAGCATCGTGATCTACTCCCTGGGCACGATGGCCACGCCCCTGGCCACCGGATTCGCCGACATGAGCGTGTACCGGATCGTCTCCGGCTTCGGCGAGGGCATGCAGTCCGCCGCCATCTTCGCGGCGCTCGGCGCCTTCTTCGCCCACCGTCGCGGCCTCGCCTTCGGCTTCATCGGCGTGGGCTACTCGGTCGGCGTGTTCATCGCCCCGCTCATCGGCGTCCGGCTCATGAGCGCGCACGGCACCTGGCACTCGCCCTTCTACCTGTTCGGCACGGCCGGGCTGCTGATCGCCGCCGTCGCCCTGTTCCTCGTGAAAACCGGCCTGACCGAGCACTCCGTCGAGAAGGTCGCCTCGACCAGGACCTACGAGTACATGCCGGCCTCCGCCTACAACCGCAACACCACCGCGCTGGCCGTCCACTCGGTCGTCAGCGGTGTCGCCCTCTACGGGTTCCTCGGCCTCTACCCGACATACCTCATCACCTCGCTGCACTACTCCGCCGGACAGGCCGCACTGGCCATGAGCCTCCTCGGGTTCGGCGGCATGACGGCCGTGTTCGGCGGCTGGCTCGGCGACCGCTTCAACCAGCGCAACCTGCTGATCCTGAGCCTGCTGGCCGTCTCCGCCATCGGCGTGTGCATCTACCAGACGCATGCCTCTGTGGGGGTGCAGTGCGTGTTCGCCTTCCTCATGGGCGCCTTCGGGCTGGGTTTCATCTACCCCAACACCAACAGCACGATGCAGCGGGCCGTCCGCCCCGACATGATCGGACGCGCCTCCGGTCTCTTCGTCACCAGCTACTACGGACCGGCGGCGTTCTCGGGCCTGCTCTTCGCCGCCCTGGTGGACTCCTTCGGCTGGAGCCAGGCCGGACTGCTGCAGGTCACGGTCCTGCCGCTGCTGGGCGTCGCCGCCCTCACCTTCGTCCGCACCTCGCGGTTCAACAACGCGGTCCGCTAGCGGACCCGCCCACCACCTACATCACAGGGCCTGCCCACCGCCGAGCGG
>NZ_JBFAKW010000174.1:0-16707 GCF_040655955.1 Streptomyces sp. NPDC050263
CCTCGTACTGGACGTACTTGGGCTTTCGGCCGGTGCGGCGAGAGTGCGTGCCGGGCGTCGCGACGGGGCGAACGTTGCCTGCCGCGGCACTAGACCCTGGCGACGATCACCGACCAGCCGAAGACCCACAAGGCGGAGAGGTGCTTCGGCCACGGGTGAGGTGCAACCCCTGGGGGCGCGGGGCTGTATCGACATGCGGCTCCGCCGCGTGGGCGCGACGAGCCACGACGGACCCGCAGCCGCCGATGTCGGCTCACCCCGCGGCGCACTCCGCGCAGGTGCCGAAGATCTCCACCGTGTGGGCGACGTTGACGTAGCCGTGTTCCGCGGCGATCGCCTCCGCCCAGGTCTCCACCGCCGGGCCCTCCACCTCCACGGCCTTGCCGCAGACGCGGCAGACGAGGTGGTGGTGGTGCTCGCCGGTGGAGCAGCGGCGGTACACGGACTCGCCGTCCGACGTGCGCAGGACGTCGACCTCGCCGGCGTCGGCGAGGGACTGGAGCGTGCGGTAGACGGTCGTCAGGCCGACGGAGTCGCCCTTGTGCTTGAGCATGTCGTGCAGTTCCTGCGCGCTGCGGAACTCGTCGACCTCGTCGAGCGCCGCTGCCACGGCGGCGCGCTGCCGGGTGGAGCGGCCCTTCACGGGCGGTCCAGCGGTGGTCACCGTTGCCTCCTCACGTCTGCGGCTTGCCGGGCCATTGTGCCAGCCCGGGCTGAGCGCGGTCAGACGCCGACCTCGTCCCCCGATCCCCGGGTGGCCGGAATGGTGCACTCCGCCGGGTCTCCGGCGGGCTGCGTCGCGGCCAGCGCGCGGGCGCGGCGGCGGGCCAGCGGGGCGGCGAGCACGCTCAGCGCGATGAACGCGCCGATGGTCAGCAGGACGATCGTCGCTCCGGGCGGGACGTCCTGGTAGTACGAGGTGACCGTGCCGCCGATGGTCACGGTCACGCCGATCGCCACCGCGATCGCGAAGGTCGCGGCGAAGCTGCGGGTGAGCTGCTGGGCGGCGGCCACCGGGACCACCATCAGCGCGCTGACCAGCAGCAGGCCGACCACGCGCATCGCGACCGTCACCGTGACCGCCGCCGTGACGGCCGTCAGCAGGTTCAGCGCGCGGACCGGCAGGCCGGTGACCCGGGCGAACTCCTCGTCCTGGCTGACGGCGAAGAGCTGTCGGCGCAGGCCGACGGTGACCAGGACCACGAAGGCCGCGAGCAGGCAGATCGCCGTGACGTCGGACTCCGACACCGTCGACAGGGATCCGAACAGGTACGACGTCAGGTTCGCGTTCGAGCCGGTCGGCGCGAGGTTGATGAACATGACGCCGCCGGCCATGCCGCCGTAGAAGAGCATGGCGAGGGCGATGTCGCCGCGGGTCTTGCCGTACCAGCGGATCAGCTCCATCGCCACCGCGCCCGCGACGGAGACGGCCGTGGCCATCCACACCGGGGACCAGGAGAGCAGGAAGCCCAGGCCGACGCCGGTCATCGCGACGTGGCCGATGCCGTCGCCCATGAGGGCCTGGCGGCGCTGGACGAGGTAGATGCCGACGGCGGGGGCGGTGATGCCGACCAGGACCGCGGCGAGCAGCGCCCGCTGCATGAAGGCGTAGTTCAGGAGGTCCATCAGCTCAGCAGTCCTGTGTGGATCGGCTCGGCGCCGGCGGGCGCGTGGGGGTGTACGTGGTCGTGGCCGGGCAGGGCGTGCTGGCCGACGGCCGGGGTGGGCGGGCCGTCGTGGAGCACGCAGCCGTCGCGCAGGACGACCGCCCGGTCGATCAGGGGCTCCAGCGGGCCCAGTTCGTGCAGTACGAGGAGGACGGTCGTGCCCGCTGTCACCTGGTCCTTCAGGGTCCGGGCCAGGACCTCCTGGCTGGCCAGGTCGACGCCCGCCATCGGCTCGTCCATGATCAGCAGCTCGGGGTCGCCGGCCAGCGCGCGGGCGATCAGCACGCGCTGGTGCTGGCCGCCGGAGAGGGCGTCGACGTTGTCCTTGGCGCGGTCGGCCATGCCGACGAGCTCCAGGGCGTGCCGGACGGCCGCGTGGTCGGCCTTGCGGAAGACGCCGAAGCGGGTGCGCGAGAGGCGGCCCGAGGAGACGATCTCCGTCACCGTGGCGGGGACGCCGCCCGCGGCGGTGGTGCGCTGCGGGACGTATCCGATCCGCGCCCAGTCCCGGAACCGGCGCTGCGGGGTGCCGAACAGCTCGATCTCCCCGGCGCCGACCGGCACCTGGCCGATGACGGTGCGCACGGCCGTGGACTTGCCGGAGCCGTTCGCGCCGAGCAGGGCGACGACCTCACCGCGCCGCACGGTGAGGTCGATGCCCCGCAGGACCGGTCGCGAGCCCAGCTCGGCCCGGACCCCGCGCAGCGAGATGACAGCCTGCGCGATGACGGGCTCGGCCTTCGCGTCGACGACGCCAGCGTCCATGACGCCCTCCGTAGAGATCACTGGAGATTCACTTGGTTCCCAGGGCGGTCTGCAGCGCCTTGAGATTGGCTTCCTGGACCGAGAAGTAGTCCTTGCCCCGGGACTTCTCGGTGATGCCCTCGATCGGGTCGAGGACGTCGGTCCTGAGGTTCGCGTCGGAGGCGATGGTCTTCGCGGTCTTGTCGCTGACGAGCGTCTCGTAGAACACGGTCGTGACGCCGTCGGCCTTGGCCATCTTCTCAAGCTCCTTGACGCGCGCGGCGCTGGGCTCCGACTCGGGGTCGAGGCCGTTGATGGCCTCCTCGGTCAGGCCGTAGCGCTCGGCGAGGTAGCCGAAGGCGGCGTGCGTGGTGACGAAGACCTTGGTCTTGCTGTTCGCGAGCCCGGTCTCGAACTTCGTGTTCAGCTCGCCGAGCTTCTTCACGAGGGCCGCGGTGTTGGTCTTGTAGTCGGCCGCGTGGTCCGGGTCGGCCTTCTCGAAGGCCTTGCCGACACCCGCGGCGACCTCGGCGTAGCGCACCGGATCGAGCCAGATGTGGGGGTCGAGACCGGCCAGTTCCTCGTTCTCGTGGTCGTCGTGCTCGGCCGCGTGGCCGCCGACCTCGTTGCCGTGCTTCTCCAGGGTGGTGAGGGAGGCGGCGTCGATCTTCGTCTTGATCTCGGACTGGGCCACCGCGTCGTCGACGGAGGGCTGGAGGTTCTTCAGGTACAGGACCGCGTCGGACTCCTGGAGGGCGGCCGTCTGCTTGGCGCTGATCTCCAGGTCGTGCGGCTCCTGGCCGGGCTGGGTGAGACTGGTGACGTGCACATGGTCCCCGCCGATCTGCTCGGCGAGGAAGGCCATCGGATAGAACGACGCGACGACGTCGAACTTGTCCGTGTTCGCCGCGGCCGCGCTGTCGGTCGAACAGGCGGAGAGGGTGCCGAGGCCGAGAGCGGTGGCAGCGGCGATCGCGGTGCCGGATATGAGTCGTCGTACGTTCATGACAGTCATTTTCAACAAATATGGAAACCGTTGTCAACAAGGTTCCGGCAAGGCACCGATTTGGTTGAGGGGGAGCCCTCGCCGGTACCCTGAAGTCTTCGCTGGAAGCACCTCGCTTCGTCGCCCGTCGTCGTTATGAAGAGAGCACCGTGGCCGCCGACAAGATCGACACCATCGTCAGCCTGAGCAAGCGCCGTGGCTTCGTATTCCCCTGTAGTGAGATCTACGGCGGCCAGAAGGCCGCCTGGGACTACGGACCGTTGGGTGTCGAGCTCAAGGAGAACCTGAAGCGCCAGTGGTGGCGCTACATGGTGACGTCGCGCGAGGACGTGGTCGGCATCGACTCGTCCGTCATCCTGGCTCCCGAGGTCTGGGTGGCCTCCGGTCACGTCGCCACTTTCTCCGACCCGCTGACCGAGTGCACCTCCTGCCACAAGCGGTTCCGCGCGGACCACCTGGAAGAGGCGTACGAGGCCAAGCACCACCGCGCGCCGGAGAACGGCCTGACCGATGTGAACTGCCCCAACTGCGGCAACAAGGGCCAGTTCACCGAGCCCAAGCAGTTCTCGGGTCTGCTCTCCACCCACCTCGGCCCGACGCAGGACACCGGCTCCATCGCCTACCTGCGCCCCGAGACCGCGCAGGGCATCTTCACCAACTTCGCCCAGGTGCAGGTCGCTTCGCGCAAGAAGCCGCCGTTCGGCATCGCGCAGATGGGCAAGTCCTTCCGCAACGAGATCACGCCCGGCAACTTCATCTTCCGCACCCGCGAGTTCGAGCAGATGGAGATGGAGTTCTTCGTCAAGCCGGGCGAGGACGAGAAGTGGCAGGAGTACTGGATGGAGCAGCGCTGGAACTGGTACACCGGCCTGGGCATGCGTGAAGAGAACATGCGCTGGTACGACCACCCGGCGGAGAAGCTCTCCCACTACTCCAAGCGCACCGCCGACATCGAGTACCGCTTCCAGTTCGGCGGCAACGAGTGGGGCGAGCTGGAGGGCGTCGCCAACCGCACCGACTACGACCTCACCGCGCACTCCAAGGCCTCCGGCCAGGATCTCTTCTACTTCGACCAGGACGCCCAGGAGCGCTGGACGCCGTACGTCATCGAGCCGGCCGCCGGTGTCGGCCGCGCGATGCTCGCGTTCCTGCTCGACGCCTACGTGGAGGACGAGGCGCCGAACGCCAAGGGCAAGATGGAGAAGCGCACCGTCCTGCGCCTCGACCACCGCCTCGCCCCGGTGAAGGTCGCGGTCCTGCCGCTGTCCCGCAACCCGGAGCTGTCCCCGAAGGCCAAGGGCCTCGCCGCCGCGCTGCGTCAGAACTGGAACATCGAGTTCGACGACGCCGGCGCGATCGGCCGCCGCTACCGCCGCCAGGACGAGATCGGCACGCCGTACTGCGTGACGGTCGACTTCGACACCCTCGACGACAACGCGGTGACGGTGCGCGAGCGTGACTCCATGAAGCAGGAGCGGGTGTCCCTCGACCAGATCGAGGGCTACCTCGCGGGCCGCCTGATCGGCGCGTAGCCGCCCACGGCGCCTGGCAGACCGAGGCCGGCCTCGACGGGGTACTCCCGTCGAGGCCGGCCTCGTGCTGTGCGCGTACGGGTCAGTTCACGCCCAGGGCGTTCAGGATCGCCACGGCGACGTGATCGGCGGCGTTCTTGTGGCCCGTGGCGTTGGGGTGCACGAAGGCCACCTCGGTCGGGAAGGCGGTGAAGACGCCCTCGACCCACTTGCCCGCGTCGCAGACGCTGTGGTTCCGGGTGGAGGGGGTGAGGTCGACGAACGCGTCGCCGTGCTCAGCGGCCCGCTTCTCGATGGTGGCGTTGAGCGGTTTCAGGACGTCGTCGCGCAGCCAGTCCAGGTCTCCCGGGGTGATCGAGGCGAACTGCTCCCAGTCGTTGTAGCGGCACTTGGAGGTGTCCTCGGGGATGACCGTGGGGTAGCCGACGTTCACCACCTTGGCGTGCGGGGCGTGTTCTTGCAGGGTGGTGAGCATGTCGTCGTAGTCCTTGCTCACCTTGGTCAGCCGGCTGGGGATGTCGTCGGCGAGGTCGTCCCGGCACGGCGTGCCGACGCCTCCGCTGCCGTCGCCCAGTTGCAGACAGGTGAAGAGGATCTGGGCGAACCCGAGGGTGTTGCCGCCCACGCCGACGGTGACCACGTCGGTGCCGGGGCCCACTGCCTCCGACTGGGGAGGCACCGGGGGGAACGGGTAGTCCGGGTCCTCGGAGAAGGGCGGCAGGTGGCGGCCGATCGGCTGCTGGGCGTTGAAGGTGACGTCCTCGATGGTGGCGGCGCCACAGCTGACGTTCGTCAGCTCGATCAGCGAGCCGAGGTCGCGGTCGATGACCTGCGGGTAGGACTGGTCGGTGCGCTCGCAGCCGTCACGGGGCACTTCGAAGACCTCGCCCGCCGCCGGGATGACGCCTGCGGTGTAGGAGTCGCCCAGGGCGACCCACTCGTAGCTCGCCGCGGCGGCGGGTTGCGCCCCGGCGATCTGGGCGGGGGCGAGGGCGCCCGCGGTGAGAGCCGCGGCCGAGCCGAGCAGGGCCAGTCGAGTGCGGAACCTTGCCACGAATCCTCCAGGGATGCGGTGTTGGCGACGCTTTGACCCTACGAGGATTGTCACTCAACGCACTAGATCCAATGCGGACAGTTACGGAATGTGGGGTTCAGGGGCGGGCGCGGGGCGCGCACGGCGCGCAGTGAGTGGACGGGTTCGGTATATCGACAGCGGATGATCGCCGGCAGTCCGTTTCGGCGTGGCGGGTGAGCGGGGCTGTGCGATCACGCTCCGTGTCGACTGGCCTGTTCGCGCTCACTCGTGCCGCTCTCGCCGGTGGCTGCGCAGTAGCACGTTCGCGTCCGTCTCGGCGCTGTAGTCGTGCGCGGTGCGGGCGTTCTCCCGTCGCGACGCCAGCACGTCGCACTCGGCGCGGTCCGGCTCCGGCGGGGGCGGTGGGGGCGTGCCGATGCCGACGAGGAACGGTCCGTCGGTCCGGGCCCGCCGGTTCGCCGCTCGCACGCCGGCGCTGATCCGCTCCACGGCGGTGGCCGGACGCAGCGCGGCCGGGTCCGCCTGCCACTCCCGGCCGCCGCCGACCGGCCGCAGCATCGCGTAGGGCCCGGACCGGTCCCGGTACTCGCCGATCTTGTCGGTGGCGGGGTCGTAGAGCAGGGCGCCGGGTTCGTGCTGCATGCGTTTCGCTCCTTTCACCCAACTTCCTTACGAAATGTGATAGTTGGGCTACTCTGGGTGGTGGGGGTTGTCGTCAGGATGACCCCGGCGCGGGCTCGACATGCCGCTGACGTGGGCAACTCGGTCGGCCGGTCGTGCAATTTCCACAAATTCGGGAGGGGCGATATGCCTGCCAGGCGGGTGGTCACGGGGCGAAGCCAGGAACCTCGACGACGGTTCGCGGAGGAACTGCGCTTGTTGCGGGCCGACAAGGGGGACAGCCTGCGGCAACTGGAGGAGCTGCTCGGCTGGAACGCGTCGACCTTCGGAAAGATGGAGGGCGGCCAGAGCCTGGGCAGCCCGGAGGTCGTGGAGGCGCTGGACCAGCACTACGGGACTACGCCGATGCTGCTCACGCTGTGGGAGCTGGCGGTGGCGGATCCTTCGCAGTTCAAGGAGCAGTTTCGGCGGTACATGCTGCTGGAGGCCGAGGCGATCAGCCTGTGGCACTACGGGGGTGGCACCGTTCATGGGCTGCTGCAAACCCCGGAGTACGCACGTGAGTTGCTCGCTGAGGGTGGCCTCAAAGGTGAGGAACTGGAGCAGCAGATCGAGGCGGGTATCGGACGACGGAAGGTGTTGGAGGGGGACGAAGCGCCGCCGTTTCGCGTCATCCTCTCGGAGGCGGCGCTGCGGAATTCGCTGCGCGGACGTCAGGAGTGACGGGGGCAACTGGAGTACCTGCTGGAGGCCTCAGAACAGCCGAACGTCACTCTGTACGTGCTGCCGCACGGCACCGGACTGCACGGATTGATGGACACCCCCGTGACGTTCCTGCGGCTGTCGGACGGCCGTACTGCGGCCTACACAGAGAACGTTCTGCGAGGTGAACTGGTCGAGGAAGCAGGCAAGGTTGAGGGATTGCAGCGCAGATATGATGGGGTTCGTGACCTGGCATTGAGCCCTGCCGAGTCGCAGACGTTCATCTTGCGCATTTTGGAGGAAGTGCCGTGCGAGCCATCGACCTGAGCAACGTCACGTGGCGCAAGAGCAGCTACAGCAACTCGGAAGGCGGCGCCTGCGTCGAGGTCTCTGACGACCTCCTCGGCGCCGCCACTTGGCGCAAGAGCAGCTACAGCAACTCTGACGGCGGCGCCTGCCTCGAAGTCGCCGACGACATGACCTCCCTCATCCCCGTCCGGGACAGCAAGGATCCCGGACGGGGCGTGCTGGCCTTCGGGCCGGAGGCCTGGGCCTGCTTCGTAGGGGCCTACAGGTCGACGTCCGCGTAAAGCGCCGCATGGTCGGACGCCTCGTCCGCCTTCGACGTCACCGTGTCGAAGGACTTGAACGTCTTCGGCGCCCATACCCCGCGTCGCTCCACGTCCACGTGCTGGATCTTGCTGAACAGCTCCGGTGAGAACAGCAGGTAGTCGAACTTCTGGTTCAGCGAGCGGCCGGTCCCGAACGTGCCGAGGTCGCCCGTGTAGGAGGGGTGGCTCATCGCGTCCCGGGCGCCGGTGGCCAGCAGTTTCTTGATCGGCTCGCTGTCCGGGGAGTCGTTGAGGTCGCCGGCGACGAGGACCTGCGCGGAGCGGGTGAGCGCGGCCTCGTAGATCTCCGCCGTCCGCCTGCCCTGGGCGAGCCGCCGCCGCTCGCCGCCGCCCCGCTTGCTCTTGAAGTGGTTGCCCAGGATCCACACGGGCGTGCCGTTCAGCTCGATCTCGAACTCGGGGCAGTCGCGGCTGAACAGCGGCTTGCCGTCGGTGCCGAGGTCGGCGATGTGCGACCGGATGGACCGTATCGGGTGGCGGCTGAGGATCCCGACGTCGATGCCCCGGCTGTCGTTGCCGTCGATCAGCAGGTTGTAGGGGTACGGGGTCATGCCCCAGACGCCGCCCAGGACCTGGGTGTTGAACCGGTCCAGCGTGAGCCGGTCCTCGACCTCCACCGTGAGCAGGATGTCGGCGTTGACCTCCTTGATCACCCGGCCGGTGTTGCGTACGACGTCCCGGTCGAGGTCGCCACGTACCAGCTCGGCCCAACCGGTCCATTTCTTACGGCCCTTGGCGCGCACTTCGATCTCGGGATCGTTGGGCGACCCGTGCTGCACGAAGAGCGCGGCGGAGCCGCCGTGGGTCTGGTTGACGAAGAACGGCGGAGGCTCGTGCGCCGGATTCGTGTCGAAGGCGCGGTGCTCCTTGATGAGCTCCGCGATCCGGGCCTTGTCCGAGTCGTCGTAGAGATCCTTGTCGAGCAGGGCGATCAACTCGCTGAAGGCGTTGAGGACTCGCTGCACCTCCTCGGGGTCCGGGAGGTCGAAGACCGTGGGCCGACTGAACAGGTTCTCCGCGTTGTAGGTGGCGATACGGACAGTCATGGCGTGCCTCCTCAGGCCGACACCTCCCATTCTCCGAGCCCACGTGAACGATGTCCTGCTGACAGCCGACAGATGACAGAAGTCGGATGACAGCAATCAGATGACATCAATCAGATGACAGCTGACAGATGTTGAAATCTGTCAGCTGTCATGTCAGGCTGAGGGGCATGACCATTCAGACGCACACCCGCACACTCGGAACCACCGGCCCCGAGGTCTCCGCCCTCGGTCTCGGCTGTATGGGCATGTCAGGGATGTACGGCGACGCGGACCGGGCCGAGGGGATCGCCACGATCCACGCGGCCCTGGAGGCGGGCGTGACCCTGCTGGACACCGGCGACTTCTACGCCATGGGCCACAACGAGCTGCTGGTCGGCGAGGCGCTGCGCACCGCCCCGGCCGCTCACCGTGAACAGGCGCTGGTCAGCGTGAAGTTCGGCGCTCTGCGCGGCCCGGACGGCAGCTGGATCGGCTTCGACGGTCGCCCGGCCGCCGTGAAGAACTTCGCCGCCTACTCCCTCCAGCGCCTCGGCGTCGACCACATCGACGTCTACCGCATCGCCCGGCTCGACCCGGACGTCCCGATCGAGGAGACGGTCGGCGCGATCTCCGAGCTGGTCGAGCAGGGATACGTCCGGCACATCGGCCTCAGCGAGGTCGGGGCCGAGACGATCCGCAGGGCCGCCGCGACCGCCCCGATCGCCGACCTCCAGATCGAGTACGCGCTGATCTCGCGGGGCATCGAGGCGGAGATCCTGCCGACCACCCGCGAGCTGGGCATCGCGATCACGGCGTACGGGGTGCTGTCCCGGGGCCTGATCTCCGGCCACTTCAGCGCCGACCGGCAGCTCGCCGCGAACGACTGGCGGGGCCACTCGCCCCGCTTCCAGGGCGACAACCTCCAGCACAACCTGAACCTGGTGGAGGCGCTGCGGAAGATCGCCGAGCAGAAGGGCGTCACCGTCGCGCAGATCGCGATCGCCTGGGTGCTCGGCCGGGGCGAGGACATCGTGCCCCTCGTCGGAGCCCGCACCCGGGAGCGGCTCACCGAGTCGCTCGGCGCGCTGGAGGTCACCCTGGACGCGGCCGACCTCGCCGCGATCGAGGAGGCCGTACCGGCGGACGCCGCGGCCGGCGACCGCTACCCGGCCGCCCAGATGGCTCACCTCCCGGTGTGATCCCCCGGCCAGGTACGGTCTGACCATGTCACCGACCTCCGAGACCCTGACCGCCGAGCGCATCCTCGAGGCGACCGAGGAAGTGCTGCGCCGCCACGGCCCCGCCAAGGCCACCGTGGTCGACGTGGCCCGCGCGCTCGGCGTCAGCCACGGCAGCGTCTACCGCCACTTCCGCACCAAGGCGGCGCTGCGCGAGGCGGTCACCAAGCGGTGGCTGGACCGTACCTCGGAGACCCTCTCGGCCATCACCGCCGACCAGACCCGCACCCCGCCGGACCGGCTGCGCGACTGGCTCGCCGCCCTCCTCGACGCCAAGCGCCGCAAAGCGGGCCTCGACCCCGAGCTGTTCGCCACCTACCGGGTGCTGGCCGGCGAGAACGGCCCGGCGGTCGGCGAACACATCGACGACCTCACCGGCCAACTGACCTCGATCATCGAGGCGGGGGTCGAGTCCGGCGCGTTCGCCGCCGCCCCCGACCCGGCGACCGCCGCCCGAACCGTCTTCCAGGCCACCGCCCGTTTCCACGATCCCGCCTACGCCGACGAGTGGTCGCGACCGGAGGCGGACGCCGACTTCACGGCGCTGCTGGATCTGCTGCTGCGGGGACTGCGGGCGGCCTGACAGCCCCCGACGATCCGCGGGGCCGTGGATCCCTGTCGGCTCGGTCAGCGACCTCGACGTCGGAGACGCAGAGCGCTCAGCAGCTGGGCCAGCACCTTGAGGGCGGCCTGGCGGCGGGCGGGCTTGCGGGACCAGACGGCGGGCAGGACCACGCCGACGTAGAGAGCGGTGAAGACCGACAGGCACAGCAGGGTGTGCACATGAGGCATCTGGAACGGCATGGCGATTCCTCCGGAGGGTGGTTCGGCGCAGTGGATTACCGGCTGACTGGGCAACGACGATCGTTCAGTGCGGCCGCGCGATTGACCGATGCCGAATCAGGGCGAACCGGGGGCGGAACCCGCAGGTCAAGCCCTACGCTTCGGAGGCGTATACCGAATCGTGCCGAAGGGGTCGGGAGTTGGCCGCACCACCTACAGGGCCCGTCGCGGATTTCTGTGCCGAGCTTCGGCGGCTAGTGCGGGCGTGCGGTGTTCCGCAGGCTCGGATCGCCAAGTCGCTGTTGCTGAGTGAGGGTTCGGTATCGGACCTGCTCAATGGGCGGCGAAGGAGGCCCCCGGAGTGGGACGTGGTACGCGAAATCGTGGAGTTGTGCGCAGGGGGTCGCGGGAGTCCACCCGCACCACCCCCAGGCATGCGATGGGACAAGAAGTGGTGGGAGGGGCGCCACTCCGAGTTGGTGCGGACATTCGAGTCCTCCTCCCCCCGCCGCTCTGGGACGTCGGACCCGGACCCGGTGGCCGACGCCGACCGCTCACCGGCTCCGGGGACAGTCCGGCCACTGCTCCATAGCTCCGAGGCGCTCAGCGTCTTCACGGCCGTTGGCATGGACCTCCCCGAAGCGGTGCGCCTGCTGGCGGCCGGGCGAGAGGAGTTGACTTACTCACTGGAGGAGTTCTTGCTTCAGGCGGAACGCCGGACCGCGTTCCTGAGCGCCCTGTTTGAGGGGTTCCCGGAGCGGGTGCGGGCGGTACACGGCGTACAGCGGGCCGCGCTGATACAGGCCGCCCGGGTGGTTCTGGCGGGGATGGCACTCGCCAGGTGCCGTGCCGACCAATTCAGTCAGGGAGGTACGCGGGACCTGGTGAACGGTGCCGCACGGGCGTACGGCTGGCCCCCGGACTGCGCGCAGTCCGTCGGCATTGAGCAGCCTGCTGACGCTGCGCTGCTGGAAGGCATCCACCAGGCCGGGCTCCCCACCCGGGACGCCCTTGCTGTGGTGGGGACTTATCTCGACCTGGCCGGGCCGCTCGCGGACGCGTGTCCTGAGTTCGGATTGTCGGTGGGGCTGCCGCTGGGCCGTAGTGGCGCCCGGACTCCGGGCTCCCTCAGGTCAGGGCTCGCCGGTCTGGGGTTGCTGCTCGCGTCTTTCGCGTGCCGGGACGAACTCGTGCCCTCCGCACGCGCCCTGCTTGACGGACCGATCACGACACTGGACGTCCGGGGCCCCACACTGCCAAGCCTGGAGAACGGGTACGTGAACCCCCGCTATCGGCTGGCAATTCCGGATGAGGACGGGTTCCAGCAGGTCGCGGCCTCCGACAAGTGGTGGGACGGACAGCCGCTGCACGAGGACATCGAGTGCTTCTTCGCCTCCTACCTCCTCAGTCTCCCCGCGCTGCTGAGCCCCCTGCTCGTGCTCGGTCACCCCGGCGCAGGCAAGTCCCTGCTCACCAAACTGCTGTCGGCCCGGCTCCCGGCCGACGAGTTTCGGTCGCTTCGGGTTGAGCTGCGGTACACACCGGCCGACGTCGATGTGCACGCGCAGCTGGAGCATGCACTGCGCCGTGCGACCGGGCGAGCCGAGAGTTGGCCGGACTGGGTGGAGCGCGAGCCGGGCGTGATTCCGGTCGTCCTGCTGGACGGATTCGACGAACTGCTCCAGGCGGGCGCTCAGCGGATCGACTCCGGACGCCAGTGGAACTATCTGCGCGAAATCGAGGCCTTCCAGCGACGCGAGGCGGAGCACGGCCGTCCGCTGGTCGTGGTGGTGACGAGTCGTACGGTGGTGGCAGGTCATGCGGAGATTCCACGGGCCAGCCAGGTGCTCCGCGTGGAGCCGTTCGAAGAACCCGAGATCGAGCAGTGGCTCTCCGTCTGGAACACGACGAACCGGGTGTACTTGGCGCGGCAGGGCCTGCGGTCGCTCTCCTTTGCTGTTCTGGCCCCACACCGTCGCCTGGCCGCCCAGCCCCTTCTCCTGCTGATGTTGGCGCTGTACCACGCCGACGACAACGACCTGCACCGTCTAAGCGAGGAGGGCATCAGCCGCACCGAGCTGTACGAGCGGCTGCTCACCACCTTTGTTCGGCGGCAGCTCATCAAGGACGGACCGTTGCCCGCGTCCGAGGAACATTCGGCGATCGAGCGTGAGCTGCACCGACTCTCGGTGATCGCCCTCGGGATGTTCCAACGAGGCGCGCAGTCCATCACCAGCGGACAGGCGGAGGAGGATCTGCGGGCTCTCGCGGACGGGGTCACCGGCGGTGACCTCCTCTTCGGCCGCTTCTTCTTCGTCCACGAAGCCCAGGCCGTTGTCGCGGAACAGCGCATGCGCAGCTATGAGTTCATGCACGCTACGTTCGGTGAGCACCTGACCGCACGGTTGGTGGATCGCGCCCTGAGGAAACTGTCGGGTTGGGCGGGGGACAGACAACAGCTGCCGGACGACAGTGAGTTGTACGCGCTACTCTCCTTCACCCCGCTCACCGACCGGGCCCAGATCGTGCAGGATCTCGCCGACATGATGTCCGGATGGGAGTCGGCAGGCGAGTGGGAGGCGCTGCCGGAACTGCTTGCCCGACTGTTCGGTGAGGTGCGGTGGGAGGCCTCGCACCGCAGCGGTCACGCGCATGCGCCCACCCGGCAGACGAGGGCATACCGTGACGCGGTCTACGGCGCGAACCTGCTGCTGATCGGAATACTCGCAGGGAGCGAGACCGAGGTTTACGCGTCGGACTTTCTGGGGTCCGACGACCTCGTCGACCAGTGGCGGCGACTGACGCTGCTGTGGCAGTCCCAGCTGTCCAAGGAGTCGTGGGACGTGTACACGTCAGTGCTGCGTCCGGAGCGGGTCTGGCGGATGCCGGCGCAGGGGTGCGGCGGCGACGCCCGACCGGACCTGCGCCTCGGAACCGAGCGCGTGCCCTTCGTCCAGCACGAACTCGGCTGGTCACTCGGATATCCGGACACCTCGGAGCCGCAGGCCTTGGACGAAGGGAATGACGACGACGTCCCGAACGTGGCTCGGCGGGTGATGTTTGTCGGCGACCGGGACGCGGAGCTTCTGCTGGACGTTGTCCATCCCTTGCTGCACCGGCTCCCGAGCGCTCTGCGCATCCACGGTGTCGACCGCTACGGGTGCCTCAGGTCTGCGGGCCAGGCGCTGGCCGCCCTGCTCACTCACGACGTGTACGACTCCGGGGTGCTGCCCGATCTCTACGTCAGGTGCCTGAGCGCTGTTCTCGCCCTGCCGGGGAACGAGGGGGAGATCGTTCTCGAGGCGGTGTGCGAAAGGCTGACCCACGACGCCGATGGGATGTCCGACCTGGAACTCAGGTTCGTGATACGCCACCTGAACGAATGCCTGAAGAGGGCCGACGTCGGCTCGCTGCGAGCTGCCCTGGCCGCCTGTGTGGAGCGCATTCTGGGACGGGGTGACCTGGAACTCGGCAGTGAGGTCGCCAAACTCCAGACGTACGCGGTGCAGGACCCCCTGTCGGACCCGGTGATGCTGGTGAGGCTGATCCGCGCGGGCCGGTCCGCCGGATTCTTGGGGTCGCTCCATCGGATGGGACGCGACCGGCTCATCGGTGTCTTCGACGATTGCGTCTCCGATCCCGTCCTCCCGGTCATTGCCGCCTGCCATCCCTTCGCCGTCATCGAACTCCTGCGCCTGGCAGCAGAGTTCGGCCTGACGGACTGGCTGGCCGCCCACACCGCAGACCTTCTCGTTCTCCTCCCGGACAACGCCTTCGGTCTCCTACGGCCCTCCGACCTCGGCTTCCTGCGCGACGCCCTGCCAGAAGGCGGTTACGGCTACGAAGCCGAGTTCACCGAGGTCGAGGAGAGCTTCCGCCCGAAGGCCAGACCTCGGCCGTACACCGCCAGAAGTCCCGCATCAGCGGTGTGGGCGTCGGGTTCTCCATCGCCACCTGGGCGAGGAGGACCGTGACCGTGCCCGTCCGCGGGACGATGTGGGCCGTCGTGCCCGTGCCGCCGACCCGGCCGTAGCGGCCGGGGACGTACCCACAGTTATGGGGGAGACGTCGCCCCCGCCGCCGTGGCCCCAGCCCTGGCCCCGGCCCTCCAGGAAGAGCGCCCCCGACTCCCGCTGCTGTGCCGTCAGGTGATCGGTCGTCAGGCGACGGACCGACGTGGGGAAGAGAAGGATGCGGCCGCCCGCCTCGCCGCCGCTGAGGAGGCGACGCGCGAACGCCGGCCCGCCGCCGCCCGACGGGAAGGCCGGGACGCGGCTCCACCCGCCGTCCGGGGTGTCCGCCACCTCCAGCGCGCCCGCGCCGTCGGGACGGTAGGCGGTGCGAACCGGCGGTCAACCTCCTCCACCGCGGTGCCGCGGACCACCAGGCCCACAGCTCCCGCTACGGTGCCGTCGTCCCGTCGCAGGGTCTCGTGCAGAGCGCTCATGGGCCGGCCTTCCGGTGCGACTGCCTCTCTGCGCCCTGATGACTCCCGGGGCGGCCGGGAGTCATCGCTGCTCGCGGCCCTCCGCGGGATCCACCGTCGCCTGGTGCGCCTCGGCGAGGTGCTCCTGCGCCTTCAGCCAGGGCAGGAACTGCGCCCCCTGGCGCCAGCCGCACGTGTCGCATTCGATCGTGCGCCGCGCTCCCGCCCGCCGCACCCGGACGATGTGCTCCCGCCCGTGCTGGTCCCAGCGGCTCACCTTGCTCGTGTTGATCTCCAGCATGACGTCTCCTGCGTCTCGTCGCGCGTCCGAGGACATCGAGTCCGGCGCGCGGTAAGGAACGCGCGCAGCAAGGAGTTTGCAGCAAGACCAACATCAACGGGGACTCAGGCCCGGCCTCACCCCACCTTGCGCGGCAGGCGCAGGCTCACCAATTTCATCAGTTATCCCTATTGTTGTGCATGTGTCGTCGTGCACATGGAGTTGCTGCGCATGTCCAAGGCCGCGAAGCGTCTGGGGATTCACCCGATGACGCTTCGCCAGTGGGCTATCGACGGCAAGATTCCGTTCTCCTGGGTCGGCCGTGAGCGCCGGTTCTCCTCGGTCGATGTGAAGAACATGAAGCGCGGAAGCGGCTCCGCAACCTCCCGTCCGAGGCGGGAGGTTCTGTATGCGCGTGTCTCGGATCGTCCGGGCAGGAGTTCTCGCTGGCCGCGCAGGAGGAGGAGTTGCGGGCCACCTCCAGGGGTGAGGTCGTGAAAGTCGTCAAGGACCGTGGCTCTGGCCTGCGGGAGAACCGGCCCGGCCTGAATCGGGTGCTGGCGATGGTGTCCGACGGCTCGGTGAGTGTGGTGCGGGTGACGCATGAGGACCGTCTCGCCCGGTTCGGTGTGGGCTGGCTGAAGCGTCTGTTCGCCGTGTACGGCGTCACGCTCGAAGTGCTGCACCCGAAGAAGTCCGGCGGCCGGGATGAACTCCTCGACGACTTCGTCTCGTTGGTCACCGCGTTCGCGGGCCGTTTGTACGGGATGTGGTCAGCACAGGCCCGCGGTTATCCAGAGCTGCCGAGCATTTGCGCAGGTTATGGCGCTTCAGGGTGTGAGGGACGTTGGGCACATTCCGTTGAGAGAAGGCGGGAACGGAGGGCTGCCCCTGCGCGCTCGGAGCGCAAGCGCGCAGGGGCAGCCAGTTCCAGGAGATCAAGCTAGTGCCGCGGCAGGCAACGTTTGCCCGTCAAGGAGCGGCGTCCGGTGCGTGCCGGGCGTCGCGACGGGGC
>NZ_JBFAKW010000175.1:0-16681 GCF_040655955.1 Streptomyces sp. NPDC050263
TCAGTCACCGTCGGTGCTTCCAGGGCCTTTTGAGGCCCTTTCTGTACTTTTCTGGACCCTTCAGTCCTCCGACGAATCATTGTCGTCGGGGGTGTCGCCGCTCGCTTTCGGCGGTTTCGGGGGGCGGGTGCGCTCCCCGGGCCCGGGCGGGCCGCCGCCGTCCCGGCGCCGCAGATAGCGCTCGAACTCGCGAGCGATCGCCTCGCCCGAGGCCTCCGGCAGCTCCGCCGTGTCCCGGGCCTCCTCCAGCGTCTGCACGTACTCGGCGACCTCGGTGTCCTCGGCGGCCAGCTGGTCCACCCCCACCTGCCAGGCGCGCGCGTCCTCGGGCAGCTCGCCCAGCGGGATGCGCACGTCGATCAGGTCCTCCAGGCGGTTGAGGAGGGCCAGCGTCGCCTTCGGGTTCGGCGGCTGCGAGACGTAGTGCGGCACGGCCGCCCAGAGGCTGACCGCGGGCACGCCCGCGTGCGTGCACGCCTCCTGGAGGACGCCGACGATGCCCGTGGGGCCCTCGTACTTGGTCTCCTCCAGGTCCATCCGCTGCGCCAGATCCGCGTCGGACGTGGTGCCGCTGATCGGAACCGGACGCGTGTGCGGGGTGTCACCGAGCAGGGCGCCCAGGATGACCACCAGCTCCACACCCAACTCGTGCGCGAAGCCCAGCAGCTCGTTGCAGAACGAGCGCCAGCGCATCGACGGTTCGATACCGCGTACGAGCACCAGGTCGCGTGGCTTCTCGCCGCCGACCCGGACGACCGACAACCTTGTCGTCGGCCACGTGATCTTTCGCACGCCGGCGTCCATCCACACCGTGGGGCGGTTCACCTGGAAGTCGTAGTAGTCCTCGGCGTCCAGCGCCGCGAACACCTCGCCCTTCCACTCCCGGTCCAGGTGCGCGACCGCGGTGGAGGCGGCGTCGCCGGCATCGTTCCAGCCCTCGAACGCGGCCACCATGACCGGGTCGATCAGCTCGGGAACCCCCTCGAGCTCGATCACCCAGCGCCTCCTTCCGACGTGCCCTCGCTTGACCACCCAACCTTACGGCGTTCTGCGGGGGCGCCCGCAGCCCCCTTGTACGGGGGAGTGACCGGATCACTGCCCCGTTCGCCACCCCCGAACACCCCCACCGGCCTCAGAGCGTGGACCGCAGCCACTGCTCCACGCTCGCGATGTGCACCGTCGCCCACGACCGCGCCGCCTCCGCGTCCCGGTCGCGCAGGGCGGCCAGGATCGCCCGGTGCTCCCGCAGGGTGCCGGTCACCGCGTCCTCCTGCGTCAGGCCCCGCCAGATCCGGGCCCGCGTGGTCGGCCCGGAGAGCCCGTCCAGCAGCGAGCACAGCACCGAGTTGCCGGCGCTCTGCACGATGCCCCGGTGGAACTCCAGGTCACAGGTGACCAGCTCCTCCACCGACGGCTCGGCGCCGAGCTTGTCCAACTGGGCGTCCAGCGCGTCCAACTGCTGCTCGCTGATGCGCAGGGCCGCCATCGCCGTCGCGGCCGGCTCCAGGATCCGGCGCACCGCGAGGAACTCCAGGACGGTGTCGTCGCGATGGAAGTCGACGACGAAGCTCAGCGCCTCCAGCAGCAGTTGCGGATCGAGGCTGGTGACGTAGGTGCCGTCGCCCTGCCGGACGTCCAGGATGCGGATCAGCGACAGGGCGCGCACCGCCTCCCGCAGGGAGTTGCGCGACAGGCCCAGCTCGGCGGCCAGCTCGCTCTCCTTGGGGAGCCGGTCGCCGGGGCGCAGCGCACCCGAGACGATCATGCCCTTGATCTTCTCGATCGCCTCGTCGGTGACAGCCATGGCCGGCCTCCCTGTGGTTCCTCGTGGTACCTGGTGGTTCGACGTCCAGACATCGGATGTCTCAGCGCCATTATGCGGCCAGATGAGCCCAGATCAGAGGGTTGCCTCCAGATCCGCGATCACCGCGCGCTCGTCGAGCGTCGTGAGCGTGCGGTCGCGCATCAGCACCCGTCCGTCGACGACCGTGTCCCGCACGTCCGCCGAGTGCGCCGCGTACGCGAGCGTCGACCACGGGTCGTGGCGCGGCCGCAGATGCGGTGCGTCCAGGTCCAGCACGATCAGGTCCGCCCGCTTGCCCGCCTCCAGCGAACCGAGCCGCTCCGCGAGCCCCAGCGCCCGCGCGCCCTCGATCGTCGCCATCCGTACGGCCTGCTCGGCGCCGACCGCCGTCGGGTCGCCGCCCGCCTTGTGCACCAGCGCCGCCTGCCGCACCGCCCCCTGCACGTCCAGCGAGTTGGAGCTGACGGCGCCGTCCGTGCCCAGCCCCACCGTCACGCCCGCGCTCAGCAGCCGCGGGACGGGCGCGATCCCGCAGCCCAGCTTCAGGTTCGACACCGGACAGTGGGCGACGGCCGTGCCCGTGCGGGCCAGCGCCGCGATCTCCGGGCCGGTCAGGTCGACGGCGTGCGCGAGCAGCACATCGGGGCCGAGCAGCCCGAGCCAGTCCAGCAGCTCCACCGGCCGCTTCCCGTGCTTCACCTCGACGGTGGCGACCTCGGTGGCGTTCTCGGCGGCGTGGATGTGCACCAGCGCCCCGAACTCCCGGGCCAGCGCGAAGACCTCGGTGAGCTGCTCGGGGGAGAGGGTGTACGCGGAGTGCGCGAAGACGACGGGCCGCGTCCCGTGCCCGGCCGGCCCGCGTGCCTCCAGGTCCCGCCGCGCCCAGGCGAGCCGGTCCCCGTACACGATGCCGTCCGGCGGCTCGGGCACGTCCATGAAGGTGGGCCCGGTGTGCAGTCGCCAGCCCGCCTCGCGGGCCGCCCGCTCGGCCGCCTCGTGGAACCAGTACATGTCCAGCGCCGAGGTCACCCCGGCCCGCTGGGCGGACCCGGCGGACATCCGGGTTCGCGAGGTCTCGGACGGCAACATGAACCGCGTGTTCCTCGCCTCCTCCGCCGACGGCGTCCGCAGCCTCGCCGTCAAGCAGGCCCTGCCCTGGGTCCGCGTCGCCGGCCCCTCCTGGCCGATGAACCCCGACCGCGCCGACGCCGAGGCCCGCGCCTACGAGCAGCTCGCCAAGGTGGCCCCGGACAAGATCCCGGCGATCCACGGCTACGACCCCGAGAACTACGCCCTCGTCATGGAGGACATGTCCGACCTCGAGGTCCTGCGCACGCTCCTGAACGAGGGCGCGTCCTACGGCCCGCACACCTCGGCGCGGATCGGCGAGTTCGTCGCCCAGTTCGCCTTCGCCACCAGCGACTTCGGCATGCCGTCCGCCGACCGCAAGGCACTGATCGCGGCCTCCGTCAGCCCGGAACTCTGCAAGATCACCGAAGACGTCGTGCTGTCCGAGCCGTACATCGAGCACGAACACAACCACTGGCACGAAGGCCTGGACGACCTCGCAGCCGAGTTCCGCGCCGACCCGAGGCTGCGCACCGAGGTCGCCGACCTCCGCCACGCCTTCATGACGAGCGCTCAGGCGTTGCTCCACGGCGACCTGCACACCGGCAGCGTGATGGTCGGAACCCGCGAAGGAGCCCCCGTGGTGCGGGTCTTCGACCCCGAGTTCTCCTTCGTCGGCCCCATCGGCTACGACCTCGGACTGTACTGGGCCAACGCGCTGGTCTCGGAGGAACGCGCCCTGGCGCTCGGCACGCTGTCCGACCACGCCGAACAGCTCCGCCTCTCCTGGGAGGCGTTCGAGACCGAGTTCCGCCGCCTGTGGCCGACCCGCGTCGACACCTTCTTCGACGACGCCTACCTCGACCGCTTCCTGCGCCGCCTGTGGACCGACTCCGTCGGCTACGCCGGCGCAGAGATCGTCCGCCGCATCATCGGCTTCGCCCATCTGACGGACCTGACGACGCTGCCGGACCCGGTGCCCGCCTCCCGCCGCGCGCTGCTCCTCGGCCGTGAACTCATCGTGCGCCGCGAGGAGCTGACGGACGTCGACGCGGTGCGCGCGGTCGTGGCCTCACTCGGCTGATTCGGTCGACCCGGCGTCGAACCACGGCTTGCCGGAGCTCCAGTGCTTCACCCAGCCGGCGAAGCCGGGCTCGGAGGTCGTGGCACCGGACTCCGGGCCGAACGGCACTGCGCCCTCACCGGTGACCATCCAGATGTGTCCGCGCTGGGGGCCGGTGACGACGAGATGCCAGTTCATGGCGCACCCGTCCGTCCCCAGCACGATCGAGCCGTGGTTGACGACCTGCTCGATGACCGCCTCGGGATCGTCGTACCCTCCCTCGTCCTCCTCCCACAACCAGCCCTCGGTCAGCGGGAACGGCTTGCCGGGGCTGCGCACGTGCATGTCGTCCGGCCAGTCGGAGGGCAGCTCGGCCGGCCCCACCATGCCGTACTCCGGCGGCCCCTGCGACGACCCGTCGGATATCTCCGCCACGAACGTGCGGTACGGCTCGGGCAGCACGATCCCGTGCTCCGCCTCGAAGGCGCGCACGGCCTCCCGGCCGAGCGCCGACCCGCCGTCGTCCACGCCGAACGCGGCCCGCAGCACGGCGAGATCCTCGGGGGCGGCCTCGTCGATGTTCATGCGCCCATGGAATCACCCGGCACTGACAGTCGGGCACGCGTAAGGGGCGGCTCCCAGGAGGGCCGCCCCTTACCGTCGTACCGTCTACTTCTTGTCGAGCAGGTCCTGCACCTTCGCGCGGACGTCGTCCGTGGCCAGGCCCCGGATCGTCAGCGTCGTACGCCGGCGCAGCACGTCGTCCTGCGTCTCGGCCCACTCGTTGTCCCGGGCGTAGACGACCTGCGCCCAGATCTCCGGAGCGTCCGGGTGGACGCGCCGGCCCAGCTCCGGGTTCTCGTTCGCCAGCCGGGCGATGTCGAACGCCAGCGAACCGTAGTGCGTGGCCAGGTGCTTGGCGGTGTCGGCCGCCATGCGCGGACCCGGCGCCGGGTTGTCGACCAGCAGCCGGTGCGCGACCGCGCGCGGGTTGGCGACGCCGGGCAGCGGCAGCTTCTTCGGCAGTGAGGAGATCGGCTCGAAGCCGTCGCCCAGCGGGTGGCCCGGCAGCGCCTCCAGCTTCTGCATGACCGTACGGCCGATGTGCCGGAACGTCGTCCACTTGCCGCCCGCGACGGACAGCATGCCGCCCCTGCCCTCGGTCACCACGGTCTCGCGCTTGGCCTTCGCGGTGTCGCCGGGCCCGCCCGGCAGCACGCGCAGACCCGCGAACGAGTACGTGATGAGATCACGGGACAGCTGCTGGTCGCGGATGGAGAACGCGGCCTCGTCGAGTATCTGGGCGGTGTCCTTCTCGGTGACCGAGACGTCCGCCGGGTCGCCCTCGAACTCCTCGTCGGTGGTGCCCAGCAGCAGCATGTCCTCCCAGGGGAGAGCGAAGGTGATGCGGTACTTGTCGATGGGGGTCGCGAGCGCGGCCCTCCACGCGGACGTCCGCTTCAGGACCAGGTGCGCGCCCTTGGAGAGACGGATGGACGGAGCCGAGTTCGGGTCCTCCATCCTGCGCAGGTGGTCGACCCACGGGCCGGTCGCGTTCAGCACGAGCCGGGCGTCGACCCCGAACTCGTCGCCGGACGTGCGGTCCTTGAGGTCGGCGCCGGTCACCCGGCCCTTGGTGAACCTGAGGCCGGTCACCTCGGCGTGGTTGAGGACCACGGCGCCCGCCTCGACGGCCCCGCGGACCGTCATCAGCGCCATGCGCGCGTCGTTCATCTGGTCGTCGCCGTACACGGCCACGGCCCTGAGGTTGTCGGTGCGCAGCTCGGGCACGTCCTGCGCGGCCTTGGCCGGGGACAGGAGGTGGCCGACGCCGTCGCCGAACGCCGACAGCGCGGAGTAGGCGAAGACGCCCGCCCCGAGCTTCGCCGCGCCGTGCGGCCCGCCCTTGTACACGGGGAGGTAGAACGTGAGCGGGTTCGCCAGGTGGGGGGCCACCTGACGGGACACCGCACGGCGCTCGAAGTGGTTCTCCGCCACCAGCTTCACCGCGCCGGTCTGCAGGTAGCGCAGACCGCCGTGGAGCAGCTTGGAGGAGGCGGAGGAGGTGGCGCCGGCGAAGTCGCCGGCGTCGACCAGTGCCACCCTGAGGCCGGACTGCGCGGCGTGCCAGGCGGTGGAGATGCCCAGGATGCCGCCGCCGATGACGAGGAGGTCGTACGACGCCTTGGAGAGCTGCTCCCGGGTCTCGGCACGGCTCGGGTTCGAGCCGGACGCCGGGCGAGTTCCGAGGGCAGGCACGGACTGCAGGGTGGACTGACTGGTCATGTGGGGTTCTTACTCCTCGTCCTCGAGCCAGCCCATGGTCCGCTCGACGGCCTTGAGCCAGCTCTTGTACTCACGGTCGCGCTTCTCCGCGGCCATGTTGGGGGTCCACTCGGCGGCTCGGCGCCAGTTGGCGCGCAGGTCGTCGGTGCTGGTCCAGAAGCCGACGGCGAGGCCGGCGGCGTAGGCGGCGCCGAGGCAGGTGGTCTCGGCCACCATCGGGCGCACGACGGGGGCGTCCACGAAGTCCGAGAGCGTCTGCATCAGCAGGTTGTTGGAGGTCATACCGCCGTCGACCTTGATCGCCGCGAGCTCGACGCCGGAGTCCTTCGTCATGGCGTCGGTGATCTCACGGGTCTGCCAGGCCGTGGCCTCCAGGACGGCGCGCGCGAGGTGCGCCTTGGTGACGTACCGGGTGAGGCCTGCGATGACGCCACGGGCGTCGGAGCGCCAGTACGGGGCGAACAGACCGGAGAAGGCCGGCACGAAGTACGCGCCGCCGTTGTCCTCGACCGTGAGCGCGAGCGTCTCGATCTCGGCGGCGGTGGAGATCAGGCCCATCTGGTCGCGCATCCACTGCACCAGCGAACCGGTGACGGCGATCGAGCCCTCGAGGGCGTAGACCGCCTTCTGGTCGCCGATGCGGTAGCCGACCGTGGTCAGCAGGCCGTTGTACGAGTTGACCGGCTTGTGGCCGGTGTTCATCAGCAGGAAGGTGCCGGTGCCGTACGTCGACTTGGCCTCGCCCTCGGCGAAGCAGGTCTGGCCGAACAGGGCCGCCTGCTGGTCGCCGAGCGCGGACGCGACCGGGATGCCGCCGAGGAGGTCGCCGAGCCGGCCGCCCGTGACCTCGCCGTAGACCTCGGCGGAGGAGCGGATCTCCGGCAGCATCTGCAGCGGGACGCCGATGGATTCGGCGATCTTCTCGTCCCACTCCATGGTGTGCAGGTTCATCAGCATGGTGCGCGAGGCGTTGGTCACGTCGGTGACGTGGTGGCCGCCGTCGACGCCGCCGGTCAGGTTCCAGATGACCCAGCTGTCCATGGTGCCGAAGAGGATGTCGCCCGCCTCGGCGCGCTCGCGCAGCCCCTCGACGTTGTCGAGCAGCCAGCGGGCCTTGGGGCCGGCGAAGTAGCTCGCCAGCGGCAGGCCGGTCTCGCGGCGGAAGCGGTCCTGGCCGACGTTGCGGCCGAGCTCCTTGCAGAGCGCGTCGGTGCGGGTGTCCTGCCAGACGATGGCGTTGTGGACGGGCTCACCGGTGTTCTTGTCCCACAGCAGCGTGGTCTCACGCTGGTTGGTGATGCCGATGGCCTTGATGTCGTCACGCGTGATGCCGGCCTTCTCGATGGCTCCGGCGACGACTTCCTGGACGTTGGTCCAGATCTCGTTGGCGTTGTGCTCGACCCAGCCCGGCTTCGGGAAGATCTGCTCGTGCTCCTTCTGGTCGACGGAGACGATCCGGCCGTCCCGGTCGAAGACGATGCAGCGGGACGAGGTGGTGCCCTGGTCGATCGCGGCGATGAAGGGGCCGGCGGTGTGCGCGTCGGTCACTGTGTGCTCCTGGGGGTTCCGTGGTTGAGGGCTGTTCGTACGGCGCGTGCTGCGAGGTTCCGTGAAAGCGCGGTGCTCTTAAGCGAAGCGGTGCTCTTAAGCAAAGGCGACGTTGTAGATGCCTGCAGCGATCGCGCCGCCGATCAGCGGACCGACCACGGGGATCCAGGCGTAGCTCCAGTCGGAGCCGCCCTTGTTGGGCAGGGGCAGGAGGGCGTGCACGATGCGCGGACCGAGGTCACGGGCCGGGTTGATCGCGTAGCCGGTCGGGCCGCCGAGGGACAGACCGATCGAGACGACCACGAGCGCGGTGATCAGCGCGCCCAGGTTGCCCAGGCCGTTGCCCTTGTCGTTGAGGCCCTGCGTGAGGACGGCGAGGACCAGCACGATGGTGCCGATGATCTCCGTGGCGAGGTTCTGCCAGACGACCCGGATCTCCGGACCGGTGGAGAAGATGCCCAGGACCGGGCCGGCGCCCTCTTCCTGAGCCTCGACGGCCTTCACGTTCGTGGACTGCGCGCCCGGACCGCCGACGATCTCCTTGTCGGTGAGGTGCGCGTGGAACTGGCCGTAGTAGGCGATCCAGACCAGCGTGGCGCCGATGGCGGCGCCGAGCAGCTGTCCGCCCCAGTAGACCGGAACGTTGCTCCAGTCGTCGTCCTTGATCGCGAGTGCGAGGGTGACCGCCGGGTTGAGGTGGGCGCCGGAGAGGGGCGCCGAGGTGTAGACGGCCGTCAGAACGGCGAAACCCCACCCGAAGGTGATGGCGAGCCAGCCGGCGTTGCGCGCCTTGGAGGCCTTCAGCGTGACGGCGGCGCAGACGCCGCCGCCGAGCAGGATGAGTATGGCGGTACCTATGGTCTCGCCGATGAAGATGTCGGAGCTGGACACCCGCGACTCCTTTGTCCTTCGTCCAGGGAAGCCGAACCCCGGGTCCCACCGGGGGTTCGAGCGCCCTCGGGGGTGAGAGCGATGCCGGCCTTTGGCGTTGTCACACTCTAGCGCGTATTGCCGTTAGGTGTTCGACAATGTCGACCGATGGACGGGAGTCTTGCCCGGCTGTTACGTGTGCGTCAAGGGTGCTGTTATCGAAAATGCGATCGTTATTGATCGCCGTGGGCTATCGATCTTCGCGCCGGTGCGCATACTCTCGCCCTTAATGTCCACTTCAGGGGGTTATCTCAGAGTATGGCAAGAGCCGGAACGTCGAACGACGTCCCGGCCTGCTCTTACGCACTTCTCAGACGCGGCGTGCTTCTCGGACCCGGCGGACCGCTCAGAACCGCCCGGCGCCCAGGTCGCGCGAGACCGCGCGGGCGCAGTCGCGCACCGCCGCGATCAGCTCGGGGCGCAGCTCGCCGTCCCGGCCCAGCCGTTCCACGGCGCCCGTGATGCCGACCGCGCCGACGGGCATCCGCCGCCGGTCGTGGATCGGCGCGGCGATGGACGCCACGCCCTCCCAGGTCTCCTCGACGTCGGCCGCGTACCCACGCGCGCGTGTGAGGTCGAGGATGTGCTCGAAGGCCTCCGACTCGCACACCGTGCGGTCCGTGAAGGGCTTGCGGTCGGCCTCCAGGACCTCGCTGTGCGCGACCGGGTCGTAGGCCGACAGCACCTTGCCCAGGGCCGTGGAGTGCAGCGGCTGCATGGCCCCGATCTCCAGCACCTGCCGGCTGTCGTCGGGCCGGAAGACGTGGTGCACGATCAGCACGCCCTGCTGGTGCAGCACCCCCAGGTGCACGCTCTCGCCGCTGGAACGGGCCAGGTCGTCCGTCCACACCAGGGCACGCGCGCGCAGCTCGTGCACGTCCAGATACGTGGTGCCCAGGCGCAGCAGCTCCGCGCCCAGCTGGTAGCGCCCGGAGGCGTCGTCCTGCTCGACGAAGCCCTCCTGCTGGAGGGTGCGCAGGATCCCGTGTGCGGTGCCCTTGGCCAGGCCCGTGGACGAGGCGATGTCGGACAGGCCGAGTCGCCGCTCGCCGCCCGCGAGCAGCCGCAACATCGCGGCCGCACGTTCGACCGACTGGATGTTCCGTGCCATCGCCCTCCTGCCTCCGTCCCCTTACGACCGTCTCCGCACGGCATGTACTGCCACCGTTCGGCAATGTCGAACACTACCGGTCCATGCCGACCTCCCGCTAATGGTCGGTCGATTCGTGTCACGCGACTCGTCCCCCCGCGGTGGCGCGGCCGTCGCCCGCGCGCGGCGCACCGCCCCGCACCACCCTGTCCGGGCCCCGGCTCGGCCGCCAGGCTCGTCCGCCCCGTGGACGCCCCTGACCATAAGGCCTCCGTCCCGGCTACCCTGACGGCGTGCGCGCTCCTCGGGAAGCGTTTCTGCCCGCATCCTGAGGTGACGCAAAGCCGACAGCCGTCGCATCTGAGGGAGCCCTTCCATGGCCTCTGTGCCGCCGACCCCTTCCGCCGACAGCCGGACCCGTGTGTCCGCGCTCCGCCAGGCCCTGGCCACCCGTGTGGTGGTGGCCGACGGAGCCATGGGCACCATGCTCCAGGCCCAGGAGCCCACCCTCGAGGACTTCGAGAACCTCGAGGGCTGCAACGAGATCCTCAACGTCACCCGGCCGGACATCGTCCGCTCGGTGCACGAGGAGTACTTCGCCGCGGGCGTGGACTGCGTGGAGACCAACACGTTCGGCGCAAACCACTCCGCCATGGCGGAGTACGACATCCCCGAACGGGTGCACGAGCTCTCCGAGGCGGGCGCCCGCATCGCCCGCGAGGTCGCCGACGCCTTCGGCGCCCGCGACGGCCGACAGCGCTGGGTCCTCGGCTCGATCGGACCCGGCACCAAGCTGCCGACACTCGGCCACATCGGCTACGGCACCCTCCGCGACGGCTTCCAGGCCAACGCCGAGGGCCTGCTCGCCGGCGGCGCCGACGCCCTGATCGTCGAGACCACCCAGGACCTCCTCCAGACGAAGTCGTCCGTCCTCGGCGCCCGTCGCGCCATGGAGGCGACCGGCGCCGAGGTCCCCCTGCTGGTCTCCATGGCCTTCGAGACGACCGGCACCATGCTGCTGGGCTCGGAGATCGGCGCCGCGCTCACCGCGCTGGAGCCCCTCGGCATCGACATGATCGGCCTGAACTGCTCGACCGGCCCCGCCGAGATGAGCGAACACCTGCGCTACCTGGCCCGGCACTCCCGCACCCCGCTGCTGTGCATGCCCAACGCCGGCCTGCCGATCCTCACCAAGGACGGCGCCCACTTCCCGCTCGACCCGGAGGGCCTGGCCGACGCCCAGGAGACCTTCGTCCGCGACTACGGGCTGAACCTGATCGGCGGCTGCTGCGGCACCACCCCCGAGCACCTGCGACAGCTCGTGGAGCGCGTCCACGGGGCCACGCCGACCGAGCGCCACCCACAGCCCGAGCCAGGGGCAGCCTCCCTCTACCAGACCGTCCCGTTCCGCCAGGACACCTCCTACCTGGCCATCGGCGAGCGCACCAACGCCAACGGCTCCAAGAAGTTCCGCGAGGCCATGCTGGCCGGCCGCTGGGACGACTGCGTCGAGATGGCCCGCGAGCAGATCCGCGAGGGCGCGCACCTGCTCGACCTGTGCGTGGACTACGTCGGCCGCGACGGCGTCGCCGACATGGAGGAGCTCGCCGGCCGCTTCGCCACGGCCTCCACCCTGCCGATCGTCCTGGACTCCACCGAGGTCGACGTCATCCGGGCCGGCCTGGAGAAGCTCGGCGGCCGCGCGGTGATCAACTCCGTGAACTACGAGGACGGCGACGGCCCCGAGTCCCGCTTCGCCAAGGTCACCCGGCTGGCCCAGGAGCACGGCGCCGCGCTGATCGCCCTCACCATCGACGAGGAGGGCCAGGCCCGCACCCCCGAGAAGAAGGTCGAGATCGCCGAACGGCTCATCGACGACCTCACCGGGAACTGGGGGATCCTGGAGTCGGACATCCTCATCGACACCCTGACCTTCACCATCTGCACCGGTCAGGAGGAGTCCCGGGGCGACGGCGTCGCCACCATCGAGGCCATCCGCGAACTCAAGCGCCGCCACCCCGACGTCCAGACCACCCTGGGCCTGTCGAACATCTCCTTCGGCCTCAACCCGGCCGCCCGCGTCCTGCTCAACTCCGTCTTCCTCGACGAATGCGTCAAGGCCGGCCTCGACTCCGCGATCGTCCACGCGTCGAAGATCCTGCCCATCGCCCGCTTCACCGAGGAAGAGGTGCAGACCGCCCTCGACCTCATCTACGACCGCCGCTCCGCCCAGCAGGGCGACGAACCGGCCTACGACCCCCTCCAGAAGCTCATGCAGCTCTTCGAGGGCGCCACGACCAAGTCGCTCAAGGAGGGCCGGGCCGAGGAACTGGCCGCCCTCCCGCTGGACGAGCGCCTCAAGCGCCGCATCATCGACGGCGAGAAGAACGGCCTGGAGGCCGACCTCGACGCGGCCCTCGAAACCCGCCCGGCGCTCGACATCGTCAACGAGACCCTCCTGGACGGCATGAAGGTCGTCGGCGAACTGTTCGGCTCCGGCCAGATGCAGCTGCCGTTCGTGCTCCAGTCCGCCGAGGTCATGAAGACCGCCGTCGCCTACCTCGAACCGCACATGGAGAAGACCGACGACGACGGCAAGGGCACCATCGTGCTCGCCACCGTCCGCGGCGACGTCCACGACATCGGCAAGAACCTCGTCGACATCATCCTGTCCAACAACGGCTACACCGTCGTCAACCTCGGCATCAAGCAGCCCGTCTCCGCGATCCTGGACGCCGCCGCCGAACACCGCGCCGACGTCATCGGCATGTCGGGCCTCCTGGTCAAATCCACGGTGATCATGAAGGAGAACCTGGAGGAGCTCAACCAGCGCGGCCTCGCGGGGAACTACCCCGTCATCCTCGGCGGCGCCGCCCTGACCAGGGCCTACGTCGAGCAGGACCTGCACGAGATCTACCAGGGCGAGGTCCGCTACGCCCGCGACGCCTTCGAGGGCCTGCGCCTCATGGACGCCCTCATCGGCGTCAAGCGCGGGGTGCCCGGCGCGAAACTGCCCGAGCTGAAGCAGCGCCGGGTGCGCGCGAGCGCCGCCGACGTCGAGGTCGAGGAGCGCCCGGAGGAGGGCCACGTCCGCTCCGACGTCGCCACCGACAACCCCGTCCCGAAGCCGCCGTTCGAGGGCACCCGCGTCATCAAGGGCATCCAGCTCAAGGAGTACGCCTCCTGGCTCGACGAAGGCGCCCTCTTCAAGGGCCAGTGGGGCCTCAAGCAGGCCCGCGCAGGCGACGGACCGACCTACGAGGAACTCGTCGAGACCGAGGGCCGCCCCCGGCTGCGCGGCCTGCTCGACAAGCTCCAGACCGACAACCTCCTCGAGGCGGCCGTCGTCTACGGCTACTTCCCCTGCGTGTCCAAGGACGACGACCTGATCATCCTGGACGAACAGGGCAACGAACGCACCCGCTTCACCTTCCCCCGCCAGCGCCGCGGCCGCCGGCTGTGCCTGGCCGACTTCTTCCGCCCGGAGGAGTCGGGGGAGACGGACGTCGTCGGCCTCCAGGTCGTCACCGTCGGCTCCCGCATCGGCGAGGAGACCGCCAAGCTCTTCGAGTCGAACTCCTACCGCGACTACCTCGAACTGCACGGCCTGTCTGTGCAATTGGCGGAGGCCCTCGCCGAGTACTGGCACGCGCGCGTGCGCTCCGAACTCGGCTTCGCCGGCGAGGACCCCGCCGACGTCGAGGACATGTTCGCCCTGAAGTACCGCGGCGCCCGCTTCTCCCTCGGCTACGGCGCCTGTCCGAACCTGGAGGACCGCGCCAAGATCGCCGAGCTGCTGCGGCCCGAGCGGATCGGCGTCCACCTGTCCGAGGAGTTCCAGCTCCACCCCGAGCAGTCCACGGACGCCATCGTGATCCACCACCCCGAGGCGAAGTACTTCAACGCACGGTGACGCCGCCCGCGCGCCGATCAGCAGGCTGATCGGATAAGTCGTACACTGGTCGGTCCACTGCAGGCCGGTTCCCCACAGCGGGGAACCGGCCTGCACGTCCCTCAAGGAGGTACGTGGATGACCAGCACGGTTCCCGCGCCAGTAACCCGCACGGCCGAGGGCTCAGCCCTGCAGGCCGTGCTCCTCGACATGGACGGCACCCTCGTGGACACCGAGGGCTTCTGGTGGGACGTCGAGGTCGAGATCTTCGCCGGACTCGGCCACGCTCTCGACGACTCCTGGCGTCATGTCGTGGTCGGCGGCCCGATGAGCCGCAGCGCAGGGTTCCTGATCGAGGCGACCGGGGCCGACATCGCCCTCGCCGACCTCACCGTCCTGCTCAACGAGGGGTTCGAGGACCGCATCACCCGCGCCCTGCCCCTGATGCCGGGAGCCGCCCGGCTGCTCGCCGAACTGGCCGAGCAGGAGGTCCCCACGGCCCTCGTCTCCGCCTCCCACCGACGCATCATCGACCGCGTCCTGACCTCGCTCGGGGCCGAGAACTTCCGCCTGAGCGTGGCCGGCGACGAGGTCGCCCGCACCAAGCCGTACCCCGACCCCTACCTCTTCGCGGCCGCCAGACTCGGAGTGGACCCGGCCAGATGCGCCGTCATCGAGGACACCGCGACCGGGGTCGCCTCGGCGGAGGCGGCCGGCTGCCACGTGGTCGCCGTGCCCTCCGTCGCACCGATCGCACCGTCCCCGCGGCGCACCGTCGTTCCGTCGCTCGAACAGATCGACCTGACATTTCTGCGCGGTCTGATGCCGCTCCGATGACGGAAATGCGATAGGCGTTCACCCAGCGTGCACCGCCGATAGCGAGGGAATTCGGCGGGTGTGCGCGCGGTCGAATTCGGATCTTCGACGACCCCTTCCGGACGGCCGAATTCCACCTTGTGCGAGCCCCGTCCAAGGTGTGACGTTCCCCACCTGACAGGGTCTCGACAGCCGACTCTCCGTATGCATCCAGCCCGTCCGGGAGGGGATTTTGCACGTCCTTGTGTCCCGATTGGTGAACGGCTGTACGAATCCTTCCGCTGACGGCTGTTCAGTGCGTCCGCGGCCGGTCTCGCAGCGTGATGGGGTTTCAACTCCGGTCGCCGCGAACCCTCCTGCCGGTCCGGACTAATCTCGTCGCGAGAACATCGCCCTAACTCCGTGACCGCTGCGCCACCCCTGCATGCCGGATACACGGACCGACAGCTCTGGAGAAAATCGAGCATGAACCGCAAGACTTTGGTGCTGCCGGCCGTGGCCGGTCTCCTCGCGCCCGCACTCGCCGCCTGCGGCGCGTCCGACAGCGGGAGCAACAGCGGCGACGCCATCGTCGTGGGCACCACCGACCGGTTCACCGCCACCAAGGACGCCCCAGCCCCGCTCGACCCGGCCTACTCCTACGACGTCGGCACCTGGAACATCCTGCGCCAGACCGTGCAGACCCTGATGATCCAGCCCAAGGGCGAGGGCGAACCCGTCCCGGAGGCGGCCCAGAGCTGCGGCTTCACCGACACCGGCAACGAGCGCTTCGCCTGCAAGCTGCGCAGCGGCCTGAAGTTCGCCAACGGCGACGCCATCACCGCCGAGGACGTCAAGTTCTCCATCGAGCGCGCCCGCACCATCAAGGCCGACTCCGGCGTGTTCGCCCTGCTGTCGACCATCGACACCATCGAAACGCAGGGCGACAACGAAGTCATCTTCCATCTCAAGACCGCCGACGCCACTTTCCCCTTCAAGTTGTCGACCCCGGTCGCCGGCATCGTCAACCCCGACGACTACGAGAAGGACAAGCTGCGCGACGGCTTCGCGGTCGACGGCTCCGGCCCCTACACCCTCGAGGCCAAGACCGACGGCGACGAGATGACCAAGGCCGTGTTCACCAAGAACCCCAACTACAAGGGGACGCTGAGCGTGAACAACGACGAGGTCGACATGGTCTCCTACAAGGACGCCGACGACATGGGCACCGCCCTCGAAAAGGGCGACATCGACCTCATGACCCGCACCATGTCCCCGGAGCAGATCAAGAAGCTCTCCGACGCCTCCGCCGACGGGGACATCGACCTGGTCGAAATCAGCGGCCTCGAGATCCGCTACCTCGCCTTCAACACCACGGCCCCGACGGTCAAGACCAAGGCCGTGCGTCAGGCGATGGCCCAGGTCATCGACCGCGCCCAGCTCGTCTCCGAGGTGTACGGCTCCCAGGCCGAGCCGCTCTACTCGCTCGTCCCGGCCTCCCTCACCGGCCACTCCAACTCGTTCATCAACACCTACGGCGAACCCGACAAGGCCAAGGCCAAGGCCCTGCTCGCCGACGCGGACGTCAGCACCCCCGTGAAGCTGACGCTGAACTACACGACCGACCACTACGGGCCGGCCACCAAGCAGGAGTTCGAGACGCTGCAGAAGCAGCTCAACGCCAGCGGCCTGTTCGACGTCGCCATCGAGGGCACCCCCTGGGAGACCTTCGTCCCGGCCGAGCGCAAGGGCGAGTACGCCGTCTTCGGCATGGGCTGGTTCCCCGACTTCCCCGACGCCGACAGCTTCGTCGCGCCGTTCCTCGACAAGGACAACTTCCTCAAGTCCCCGTACGCCAACAGCGACATCATCACCAACCTGATCCCGGCCTCCCGCCGCGAGGCCGACCGCCTCAGCGCCGCCAAGACCCTCACGAAGATCCAGGACATCGTGGCCGAGGACGTCCCGGTCCTGCCGCTGTGGCAGGGCAAGCAGTACGTCGCCGCCAACAACGACGTCACCGGCTCGGCCTACGTTCTGAACTCCTCCGCGACCCTCCAGCTGTGGGAGCTCGGCCACGGCTCCAGCAACTGACCAGCCCTAGGGGGCTTCTGATGGATCTCCGCGGCGTCGCGACGCCCGGTGCGTGCTCTCGCCGCACCGGGCGAAAGCCCTAGTAGCTCCGCTACGAGGACTCTCGCCCGG
>NZ_JBFAKW010000176.1:0-16660 GCF_040655955.1 Streptomyces sp. NPDC050263
GTGCGTGCTCTCGGTGTGCCGGGCGAGAGTCCTCGTAGCGGAGCTACTAGGGCTTTCGCCCGGTGCGGCGAGAGCACGTGCCGAACGCCGCGACGCCGCGGAGATCCATCAGAAGCCCCCTAGGGCCTGTCCGGCCGATCACGTCGCAGGAGAGCGACGGCACGATCGGCCGGACGGTCCTGGACCCGCCCGACCTCATCCCGACCGATCGCCGGTCCCCCTGCCACCCCCGCAGCCGTGCGCAGCACATCCCGCAGCATCGCGGGCGTGAGCCTGCCGGTGAAGGTGTTGCGCTGGCTGACGTGGAAGCAGCCGAAGACGTCGAGGGCGTGACCGTCGTCCGGGCCGGCGAGCGTCACCCGAGTCCCGTGCGCGAAGGCGGGCCTCGGCCGGGGCACGGTCCAGCCCGCCTCGGCGAACGCGGGCAGCGCGGCCTGCCAGCCGAAGGCGCCGAGGACGACGACCGCACGCAGCGTCGGCCGCAGCAGCCGCAGCTCCTGCACGAGCCAGGGCCGACAGGCGTCCCGCTCTCCGGGGGTGGGCTTGTTGGCGGGCGGCGCGCAGTGCACCGGCGAGGTGATACGAACGCCGTGCAGCTCCAGACCGTCGTCGGCGGCGACGGCGGTGGGCTGCGAGGCGAGCCCCACGTCGTACAACGCCTGATACAGCACGTCTCCGGAACGGTCGCCCGTGAACATACGCCCCGTACGGTTCCCGCCGTGCGCGGCCGGGGCGAGCCCGACGATCAGCAGCCGCGCGTCGGGCGGCCCGAACCCGGGAACGGGCCGCCCCCAGTACGTCCAGTCCGCGAAGGCCGCCCGCTTGGTCCGCGCCACCTCCTCACGCCAGGCCACCAACCGGGGGCACGCCCGGCAGCCCGCGACCCGCCGGTCGAGCTCGACGAGGGCGGAGGCGACGGAGGCGACGGAGGCGACGGGTGCCGAAGGCGCACAGGGCACAGTGGGCACAGTGGGCACAGCGGGCACAGCGGGCACAGCGGGGACGGTGGAGTGGGAGGAGGCGTCGGGGGCGTCCATGTGTCCACCGTAAGACCACGGCGGATGGATCCGGGTGGGTATCTTCCCGGGCCCCTCCCCCTCCCCCTCCCCCTCCCCCTCCCTCCCCCGTCCCCTGCGTCTGCTCCTCCGCCGCCTACACCTCCATCTCCGCTTCCGGTACCGCCCGCACCCAGATCCGGTCCTCGGTCAGGTACCGGTCCACGCGCAGGCCTGCTTCCGCCAGTGCCTCCTCGAACTGTTCCTCGGTCAGGGGACGGGTCCGGAAGGTCTGGGTCCACACCGCGTCCGGGAACTCGTACTCCGCGCGCACGGGGTGGACGCCGTTCTCGGCCGGACCGGCCGAGGTGATCCGTAATGTGAAGCCGCTCGGGTCGACGCGCTCGCGCGGCAGGGCGGTGTGGTAGTCCTCTCCCTCTCGTTGGATCAGCACGCACCCGCCCTTCGCGAGGTGCCGTGCGCAGGCGCGCAGCATCTTTCGCCGTACTGCGACGTCCCCGTTGTGCACGAGGAACGACGCGAGCATGACCACGTCGAACGTCTCTTCCAGGTCGAGGTCCTCGACCGGGCTGCATATCGTGCGCGCCCCGCGGACTCGCTCGAGCATTTCTGCGGACTCGTCCACCGCCGTGACCGTGAACCCGCGTTCCAGCAGGGCGTGGGTCACCCGCCCGGCACCGCTGCCCAGTTCCAGGATGTGTGCGCCCGCGGGCACCGCCGCGGAGATGATGTCCGGTTCGTTCCCCACGGGCAGGCGCGAGTAGAACTCGACCGCGCAGCCGTCCGGTGTGATGGCGCCGGGACCCGTTCCCTCGTATCCCTCTCGCATGTGTCGTTTCATGCCAGTCCAACGGCCCGTCGGCGTCGGGGCGTTCCCCTTCTCGATCGGCTCACTCGTTCGAGGGAAAGCTCTGTGTTCGAGCGTCGCTGGAGCCGAGAGCATGAGCGAGCGCGGCCCGTCAGCGGCGCCGGCGGGTGTTGAGCCGGGCGGCCTGGCGGGTCAGGTGGTCGCGTTCGGCGCGGTTGGGTGCCTTGTGGGCCGCTTCGGCGTACAGCCGTGCCGCGGTCGTCAGGTCGCCGTCGCGCTCGTGGAGGTATGCCGCCACCGCGGTGTGGCGGGGCAGGGAGGCGTCCAGGGCCGCGAGCGCCGCCAGGCCGGCGCGCGGTCCGTCGGCCTCTCCGACGGCGACCGCGCGGTTGAGTCGGACGACCGGGTTGTCGGTCAGGCGGGTGAGTTCGTCGTACCACTCGACGATCTGCACCCAGTCGGTCTCCTCGGCGGTGGGCGCGTCGGCGTGGAGTGCCGCGATGGCGGCCTGGGCCTGGAACTCGCCCAGCCGGTCGCGGGCGAGGGCCGTCTGGAGGATCCCGACGCCCTCGGCGATCAACGCCGTGTTCCACCGGCGGCGGTCCTGTTCGGCGAGCGGCACCAGGCTGCCGTCGGGCGTGGTCCGAGCGGCGCGGCGGGCGTGGTGGAGCAGCATGAGGGCGAGGAGCCCGGCGGCCTCGGGGTGGTCGATGGCGGCCGCGAGTTGCCGGGTGAGGCGGATGGCCTCGGCGGCGAGGTCGACGTCGCCGGAGTAGCCCTCGTTGAAGACCAGGTAGAGGACGCGCAGCACGGTGGCGACGTCGCCGGGCTGGTCGAATCGCACGTCGGAGACGGTGCGTTTGGCCCGGCTGATGCGTTGCGCCATGGTTGCCTCGGGCACCAGATAGGCCTGGGCGATCTGGCGGGTGGTGAGACCGCCGACCGCGCGCAGGGTGAGTGCGACGGCGGACGCCGGGGTCAGTGACGGGTGGGCGCAGAGGAAGTAGAGATGGAGGGTGTCGTCGGCCGCGGGGGCGGGTCCGGGTGCGGGTTCCTCGTCGACGAGGTCCTCACGGCGGCGGCGGGAGGCATCCGCGCGGGTCGCGTCGAGGAACCGGTGCCAGGCCACGGTGACCAGCCAGCCCTTCGCGTCGCGCGGAGGGTCGGCCGGCCAGACGCGGACCGCTTGGAGGAGTGCGTCCTGCACGGCGTCCTCGGCCGCCGCGAAGTCGGCTCCGCGGCGGACGAGGATCGCGAGCACACCGGGGGTGAGGCTGCGCAGCTGTGCCTCGTCCATGGGCTGGGTCACTCCGTGACGGTGGGCGGCTCGGTCAGGAACGGGCGCAGTTCGAGCCACTCGTGGATGGGTTCGCCGCCTGCGCCCGGGGCGGCGGACAGCTCTCCGGCCAGTTCGAGGGCGCGTTCGTAGCTGTCGACGTCGATCACCATCCAGCCGGCGATGAGGTCCTTGGTCTCGGCGAACGGACCGTCGGTGACCGGCGGGCGGCCTTCGCCGTCGTACCGGACGAAGGTGCCGCCGGGGGCGAGTGCCTGGCCGTCGACGTACTCGCCGGTGCCTTCGAGTCGGGTGGCGAAGTCGCGCATGTACTGCACGTGGGCGGAGATCTCCTCGGGCGTCCACTTCTCCATCGGCACGTCGTTGACCGCGGCCGGGGCGCCTCGGTAGTGCTTGAGCAGCAGGTACTTGGCCACGGTGTTCCTCCTCGCTGGTGCGACCCATTGTGGTCGCGTTCATTGCGGGGACGGAGCAGGGCACGGGTTCTCGACATCGTCGTCCGGCTTTTTTGGCGCGCGCTTTTCTGGGTTCGCGTGGAGGAGTACGTTGCAGAGTGGGAGCGGTGATCGAGATGCGTACGGGCAGTGAGCCGGCGACAGCGCGCAGTGCGCTGCGGATGCGTCTGTGGCTGACCCTGTGGGGTCTGGCCTGGGCGATCTTCGGGACGGTCGCGTTCGCGCTCGTGGGGCGCCCGGGGTGGGCAGCGGCGTGCGGGGTGTTGTGGGTGGTGATCACCGTCGATCTGACGTTTGTTCTCCGGCACCTTCGGCAGGGCCCGCACTATCAGCCGGGTCGTGACATTCCGCCGTACCGGCCGCCGGAGCACCGTCATCCCTGACCGTCGCCCCTGAGCGTCGGGGTCGGGGTCGGGCTCAGGTCTCGAAGCGGGCGGCCTTCAGGTACTCGGGGTTCGGGTCGAGTGCCGCGGCCAGCCGGAAGTGGCGTTTGGCCTGGTCGCCGCGGCCTTGGCGCTCGTAGGTGCGGGCGAGCGCGAAGTGTGCGAACGCGTTGTCCGGCTCCCGCTCCAGGACGACGGTGAACTCCAGCTCGGCGGGCCGCAGTTGGGCGGCGGCGAAGAAGGCGCGCGCGCGGAGCAGCCGGGCTGCGGTGTTCTCGGGGTGTGCGGCGATGACTCGGTCGAGCAGCTTCACCGCGCCCCGCGGGTCCCGTACGGCGAGCAGCTGCTCTGCGGCACGGAAGTCGATGACGTGCGTCTCCGGAGTACGTCCGGTCGAACCTGCGGTATCGGGCACGGAAAAATCCTTCCCTTGCTCGGGGGGTTCAACGCACGGAGCGTGGGCCGCTATTCCGGGGAGGTCTCGCGCGGCGCGTGTGCTCTGCGTACGAGGTCGGACCACACGTCCTTCACGCGTCGTCGCAGTTCGGGGAGCGGTACGTCGTTGTCGATGACGATGTCGGCGATCTCCCGGCGTTTCTCGCGCGTCGCCTGGGCGGCCATGCGTGCGCGTGCGTCGTCCTGCGTCATGCCGCGCAGCCGGACGAGGCGGTCGAGCTGGGTCTCGGTGTCGGCGTCCACGACGATCACGAGGTCGTACAGGGCGGCGAGGCCGTTCTCGGTGAGGAGGGGGACGTCGTGTACGACGACGGAGTCCTCTGGGGCGGCCGTCTCCAGTTCGTGGGAGCGGGTGCCGACGAGGGGGTGCACGATGGAGTTGAGGAGGGCGAGCTTCTCGGGGTCGGCGAAGACGATCGAGCCGAGTCGGGGGCGGTCGAGGCTGCCGTCCGGGGCGAGTACGTCCTCGCCGAAGGCTTCGACGACGGCGGTGAGGCCGGGGGTGCCCGGTGCGACGACCTCGCGCGCGATCCGGTCCGCGTCGATCAGTACGGCTCCGCATTCGACGAGCAGCCGTGACACCTCGCTCTTGCCGGCGCCGATCCCGCCGGTCAGGCCCACTTTCAGCATGACGGGAAGCTTAGGGCCTGCCGCTGACAATGGACCCGGCAGGCCCGCCGCCTCTTGTGCGGGGCCCACGACGCCTTGCGGGGCGGTCAGCCCTCGCCTTCTCGCTCCGCGAGGAAGCGTTCGAACTCCAGCCCGATCTCGTCCGCCGACGGGATGTCGACCGGCTCGGCGAGCATGTTGCCGCGGGTCTCGGCGCCGGCGGCGGCGTCGTACTGGTGTTCCAGGCCCTGGACGAGGGAGGTGAGTTCCTCGTCGCCCTCCTGGATCTGGCGGTCGATCTCGGTCTGGGTGCGGTGCGCGTCGGTGCGCAGGGCGTGTGCGATGCCCGGGAGGACCAGGCCGGTGGCTGCCGTGACCGCTTCCAGGACGGTCAGCGCCGCGTCCGGGTACGTCGAGCGGGCGATGTAGTGCGGGACGTGCGCGGCGACGCCCAGGATGTCGTGGCCGGCCTCCATGAGGCGGTACTCGACGAGTGCCTCGGCGCTGCCGGGGACCTGGGCCTCGTCGAAGGGGCTCCGGTGGCCGGGCACGAGGTCCGTGCGGTTGCCGTGCGGGGTGAGGCCGACGGGGCGCGTGTGGGGGACGCCCATGGGGATGCCGTGGAAGTTGACCGACAGGCGGACGCCGAGCCGCTCCACGATCTGTTTCACGGCGACGGCGAAGCGCTCCCACTCGACGTCCGGCTCGGGGCCGGACAGCAGCAGGAAGGGCGCGCCCGTGGTGTCCTGCACGAGCCGCACCTCGATGGCCGGCTCCTCGTACTCGGTCCACCGGTCGCGCTTGAAGGTCAGCAGCGGGCGGCGGGCGCGGTAGTCGACGAGCCGGTCGTGGTCGAAGCGGGCGACGAGTTGGTGGGGCAGCGAGTCGAGCAGCCGGTCGACGATCTGGTCGCCGGTCTCGCCCGCGTCGATGTATCCGTCGAAGTGGTAGAGCATGACAAGTCCGGCCGACTCCTGTGCCAGCGCCATGTCGACGACGGCCAGGCCTTTCGGCTCCCATGCGTACAAACCCTGCGGATCAAGCACTTGGACCGCTCCTCCTCGTGTTCCTCCTGCACAACGCGCGTGGAGGCGTGGGCATTCCCGCCCGACGTCCTTGATCAGCCGAGTCTTACCGCGTTTTCATGACGCGCAGGTCAAGCCCAACTCCCTTGCGGAGTGCGGGGAACCGCGCGGCCGACCCCCACGGGCCGCCGGCCCGTCGACGAGCCCGTGCCGACCGTTCCGCGGCAAAGCTGAAGGCCCGCACCTCGAAAGGTACGGGCCCTCAGTCAGCTACTGGAGCTCAGCGGCAAGCGATCAGCTCTGGCCGCCGGCCAGCTTCTCGCGGAGCGCGGCAAGCGCCTCGTCCGAGGCCAGCGCGCCGGAGGTGTCGGCGCCCTCGGAGGAGTACGAACCGCCGCCGCCGCCACCGGCAGCAGCCGGAGCAGCAGCCTCGCCGCCCTCGGCCGCAGCGGCCTCGTCGGCCTCGCGGGACTTGATGACCTGAGCCTGGTGCTGCTCGAAGCGCGTCTGCGCCTCGGCGTACTGGTGCTCCCAGGCCTCGCGCTGGGTCTCGTAGCCCTCGAGCCAGTCGTTGGTCTCGGGGTCGAAGCCCTCGGGGTAGATGTAGTTCCCCTGGTCGTCGTACGACGCGGCCATGCCGTACAGGGTCGGGTCGAACTCGACCGAGGCCGGGTCGGCACCGAAGGACTCGTTGGCCTGCTTCAGCGAGAGGCTGATGCGACGGCGCTCGAGGTCGATGTCGATGACCTTGACGAAGATCTCGTCGTTGACCTGGACGACCTGCTCCGGGATCTCCACGTGGCGCTCGGCCAGCTCGGAGATGTGGACCAGACCCTCGATGCCCTCGTCCACGCGGACGAACGCACCGAACGGAACCAGCTTCGTGACCTTGCCGGGCACGACCTGGCCGATCTGGTGGGTGCGGGCGAACTGCTGCCACGGGTCTTCCTGCGTCGCCTTCAGCGACAGGGAGACACGCTCGCGGTCCATGTCGACGTCGAGAACCTCGACGGTGACTTCCTGGCCGACCTCGACAACCTCGGACGGGTGGTCGATGTGCTTCCAGGAGAGCTCGGAGACGTGGACGAGACCGTCGACGCCACCGAGGTCCACGAACGCACCGAAGTTGACGATCGAGGAGACGACGCCGGAGCGGACCTGGCCCTTCTGCAGGGTCGTGAGGAAGGTCTGGCGGACCTCGCTCTGGGTCTGCTCCAGCCAGGCACGGCGGGACAGGACCACGTTGTTGCGGTTCTTGTCCAGCTCGATGATCTTCGCCTCGAGCTCCTTGCCCACGTAGGGCTGGAGGTCGCGGACGCGGCGCATCTCGACGAGGGAAGCCGGCAGGAAGCCACGGAGGCCGATGTCGAGGATGAGTCCACCCTTGACGACCTCGATGACGGTACCGGTGACGATGCCGTCCTCTTCCTTGATCTTCTCGATGGTGCCCCAGGCGCGCTCGTACTGGGCGCGCTTCTTCGAGAGGATCAGGCGGCCTTCCTTGTCCTCCTTCTGGAGAACAAGGGCTTCGATCTCGTCACCGACGGCGACGACCTCATTGGGGTCGACGTCGTGCTTGATCGAGAGCTCGCGGCTCGGGATGACACCTTCGGTCTTGTAACCGATGTCGAGGAGAACCTCGTCCCGGTCAACCTTGACGATGACGCCGTCGACGATGTCACCATCGTTGAAGTACTTGATCGTCTCGTCGATAGCGGCGAGGAATGCTTCCTCGTTACCGATGTCGTTGACCGCAACCTGCGGGGTGGTGGCGGTGGTCTCGGTGCTGCTCGTCATGTGGGAAAGGGCTCCGGTACGGACATTGAAGTCGTAGGTACTGCTACGCCGGGAGCCCGTGTCGCTCTGAAGAAGCCGGACAGCCAAGGAAGCGCCACACCGGTGAACCGGTGGTGACGCCTCGACAACCGAGGGGACATACAACAGATGCGAGCGCAGCCTGCTAGGTCTGAGGTGCGCAGGCCCGCAGCGCAACTTGTAGCATACGGGGGCAGCCGGACAGGGTCAATGCGCGAAGGCGCACACCCGGGGCAGATCGCCGCATACCCGGCACAAAACCTTTCTCCTGAGGCCACGCGGGCCGCAGGAAGCCCCTTCGGTGACACCTGAGCGGCACCGTCGGGCGGGTTGCACGGAAGAGTACGACGAGGGAGCCGATCATCCAAGAGCCCAGATCGTCCGAGCCGGCCTTCGAGCCGGAAGCCACCCGACGTGACGCCGACGTCGCCGAGAGCTCCCGGGCCAACCGGGGCTGGTGGGACCGCAACGCGGACGAATACCAGATCGAGCACGGCACTTTCCTCGGCGACGACCGCTTCGTGTGGGGTCCCGAGGGTCTGGACGAGGTGGAGGCCGAGCTGCTCGGCCCGCCGGAGGAACTGAAGGGGAAGGCGGTCCTGGAGATCGGCGCCGGCGCGGCCCAGTGCGCGCGCTGGCTGGCCGCGCAGGGCGCCCGGCCGGTCGCCCTGGACCTCTCCCACCGCCAGCTCCAGCACGCGCTGCGCATCGGCGGGGCGTTCCCTCTGGTGTGCGCCGACGCGGGCGCGCTGCCCTTCGCGGACGCCTCCTTCGACCTGGCCTGCTCGGCGTACGGGGCGCTGCCCTTCGTCGCCGACCCGGTGCAGGTCCTGCAGGAGGTGCGGCGGGTGCTGCGGCCGGGGGGCCGTTTCGTGTTCTCGGTGACCCACCCGATCCGCTGGGCGTTCCCGGACGAGCCGGGGCCCGAGGGCCTGTCGGTGTCCTCGTCCTACTTCGACCGCACTCCTTATGTCGAGCAGGACGACCAGGGCCGCGCGGTGTACGTGGAGCACCACCGCACGCTCGGCGACCGGGTCCGCGACATCGTGGCGGGCGGCTTCCGCCTGGTGGACCTGGTGGAGCCTGAGTGGCCGGCCTGGAACTCGTCGGAGTGGGGCGGCTGGTCCCCGCTGCGCGGGAACCTGATCCCGGGGACGGCCGTCTTCGTCTGCGAACGCGACTAGGGCCTGGCCGGCCGGACAGGCCCTGGCGGGCGGCTCGGCCGTGGGCGGCTCAGGGGAGCCGTACGACACTAGGGGCGTGATGCCCCGTGACGACGCCCTGGACGCGCTGCCTGTGCGCGTTGCGCTGCCCGCCCTGAACGACGCGCTGGAGGGGCACGGCACCGCCGTGCTCGCCGCGCCGACCGGCACCGGCAAGACGACGCTGGTGCCGCTGGCGCTGGCCGGGCTGCTGGGCGAGGGGCCCGCGCGGCGGGTGGTGGTGGCCGAACCGCGGCGGATCGCGGCGCGGGCGGCCGCCCGGCGGATGGCGTGGCTGCTGGGCGAGAAGGCCGGGGACAGCGTCGGGTACACCGTGCGCGGGGAGCGGGTCGTCGGACGGCACACGCGCGTGGAGGTCGTCACGACCGGCGTGCTGTTGCAGCGGCTCCAGCGCGACCAGGAGCTGACGGGCGTCGACGTGGTGATGCTGGACGAGTGCCACGAGCGGCATCTCGACGCGGACACGTCGGCCGCGTTCCTGTGGGACGTGCGCGAGACGCTGCGCCCGGAGCTGCGGCTGGTGGCGGCCTCGGCGACGACCGACACGGCCGGGTGGGCGCGGCTGCTGGGCGGGGCGCCGGTGGTGGAGGCCCGGGCGTCCGCGTTCGACGTCGAGGTGGTGCACGCGCCCCCGGCCCGGCCGGTGCGGCCGCCGCACGGGATGCGGGTGGATCCCGCGCTGCTGACGCATGTGGCGTCGGTGGTGCGGCGGGCGCTGGCCGAGCGGTCGGGGGACGTGGTGTGCTTCCTGCCGGGTGTCGGGGAGATCGCGCGGGTCGCGGGTCTGCTCGGGGCGCCGGCCGGCGTGGACGTGCTCCAGGTGCACGGGCGGGCGCCGGCGGCGGTGCAGGACGCGGTGCTGGCGCCCGGTGCGCGGCGTCGGGTGGTGCTGGCGACCTCGGTGGCGGAGTCCTCGCTGACGGTTCCCGGGGTGCGGGTGGTCGTCGACTCGGGGCTGGCGCGGGAGCCGCGGGTGGATCACGCGCGCGGGCTGAGCGCGCTGGCGACGGTGCGGGCCTCGCGGGCGGCGGGACGGCAGCGGGCGGGCCGGGCCGGGCGGGAGGCTCCGGGTGTGGTGTACCGGTGCTGGGCGGAGGCCGAGGAGGCCCGTCTGCCGCTGTTCCCGGCCCCCGAGATCAAAGTGGCCGACCTGACGGCGTTCGCCCTTCAGGCGGCCTGCTGGGGCGATCCGGAGGCGTCCGGGCTGGCGTTGCTGGATGCACCGCCGGGCGGGGCGATGGCGGCGGCGAGGTCTGTGCTGACGGCGATCGGCGCGGTGGACTCCCTGGGTCGGGCCACGGAGCGGGGGGTGCGGCTGGCCCGGCTCGGACTGCATCCCCGGCTGGGGCGGGCGCTGCTGGACGGGGCCTCGGTCGTCGGGGTGGAGCGGGCGGCGGAGGTGATCGCGCTGCTGAGCGAGGAGGCTCCCCGGGAGTACGGGGACGATCTTGCCGCCGCTCTGCGGAGTGCGCGGCGTGGGGGTGACGCCTACTCCGGGCGGTGGCGTTCCGAGGTGAGGCGGCTGCGGGCCGTAGTCGCCGCAGACGTCTCCGACGCACCCGTCCATGGCTCCCCTGCGGGAGAGGGGAGCGTCGAGCGCTCGGCGGGGCTCGTCGCCGCTCTCGCTTTTCCCGAGCGGCTCGCCAAGGCCGACGGCGGTTCCTATCTCATGGTCTCCGGTACCCGGGCCGCGGTCCGCGAGGGCACTGGTCTGCGGGGTGCTCCCTGGCTCGCCGTCGCCGTCGCCGACCGGCCTGTGGGCAAGGGCCACGCGCGCGTGCAGCTCGCGGCGGTCGTGGACGAGGGGGCGGCCCGGGTCGCGGCCGGGGTGTTGCTCGACGAGCGGGACGAGGTGCACTGGGCCGACGGGGACGTCGTGGCGCGGCGGGTCGAGCGGCTCGGGGCGGTGGAGCTGGCGGTGCGTCCGCTGCGGGACGTCGACGCCGGGCTCGTCCGCGATGCGCTGCTCGAAGGGCTGGAGAAGGAGGGGCTGCGGTTGCTGCGGTGGTCGCCCGCGGCGGGCGTCCTGCGGCAGCGGCTCGCGTTTTTGCGGCGGCGGGTCGGGGAGCCGTGGCCCGATGTCTCGGACGCGTCGTTGCACGCGCGTGTGGACGAATGGCTGGAACCCGAGCTGAGCCGGGCCCGGCGGCGGGGCGATCTGGGGCGGATCGATGCCGGGGAGGCGCTCGGCCGGCTGCTGCCGTGGGCCTCCGGTGAGGCGGCCCGGCTGGACGAGCTGGCGCCCGAGCGGATCACGGTTCCCAGCGGGTCCAGGGTCCGGGTCGACTATGCCGACCCCGAGCGGCCGGTGCTGGCGGTGAAGCTGCAGGAGATGTTCGGGGCGGCCGAGACTCCGCGCGTCGCGGGCGTGCCGGTGACCGTGCATCTCCTCTCCCCCGCAGGGCGGCCCGCGGCCGTCACGGCCGATCTGGCCTCCTTCTGGAAGGAGGGCTACAAGGGGGTGCGGGCGGAGTTGCGCGGCCGGTATCCGAAGCATCCCTGGCCCGAGGATCCGGCCGGCGCGGAGCCGACCCGGTTCACCAACGCGCGGCTCAGGCGGTGACGGGCTGCGGGGCGGCGGGTTCGGCAGGGGTCGGCTGCCGCGGGCGGCGGGCGCGCGCCTCCAGCCAGAGGGAGAGGGTCAGCAGCAGGAGGCCCAGCGTCAGGAAACCCCAGGGCAGGTAGGACGTCAGCAGCAGGACCAGGCTGCGGTTGGACTTCACCACGGACAGGGTGTGTTCGATGTAGTCCTCACGCATCTTGACGTGGCCGGCGAACGCGGTGACCTTCTCACGGCCTGCGAGCAAGGTGCCGCCGCGCAGTTCCTCCTGGTGGATCTCCTCGCCGTAGACGGGTGCTCCGGTGACCGGTTCGACCCAGAACTTGCGGACCGTGGTGTACCAGCGGGTGGTGCCGGTCTTGGCGACGTCCTCGGGCGTGATGCCCGCGACGGGCAGGATCTTGGGCATCGAGACCTTGGTCCAGGGGACGGTCTGCTCGAAGTAGTAGACCTCCAGGCCGCGGAAGGTCTGGGTGCCCTTGTAGTGGATGGGGGCCGTGGTGCGGGTCTGGGCGTCGAAGTACTGGTAGTCCCGCTTCTCCGTCAGGAACGGCCACTTGAACTCGATGCCCTCGCGGCGGACCGGGTCGCCGTCGACGGACTCGCCGGTGGCGTGCACGGGTTCCTGTGTGTGGGCGTCGAAGATGTAGCGCTCGGGGACCTTGGAGACCATCTTGCCGTCGGGTCCCTGGATGTAGGACAGGCCGTCCCAGACGACGACGTCGCGGCCTGCCGTCTTCTCGATCTTCTCGGAGGCCTCCACGTTGCCCTTGAGGGTCTGCACGATGGTGACTTTGGGGACGGTGCGAGCGGTCATGCCGTCGTAGTCGAGGAGGGTGGCGTTCTTCGCCTCCAGGACCATCGTCTGGTATTCGTTCGCCGGGATCTTGGCCAGGCGGGGGAAGGCGTACCAGCGCAGCAGGGGGGACAGCGCCGCGAAGAACACGGCGAGGGCGAGCAGGATCAGGGCGGCCTTGCGGCGCATCTCGGCCTCCTTCGCGAGCGGACCGGGCGGAGCGTCTGCGGACAGTCGGCGGGCGGCGGTCCTACGGGTGGGCGGGGACCGTCGTCAGCATGGGTTTCGGGGAGGTCTTGGCGGTCGGCGTGCCCAGTGCGGTGAGGGTGAGGACCAGGGCGAACGCGACGGCGAGACCGGTCGCGGCGGCGATCAGGGCACGCATACGGGCCTCCCGACTTAACTGACAGGTCGTCAGGTCCGGCACGGTAGCAATGCGCGCGCGAGATGAGAACAGGTCGCGCACGACGACGACGGCGGCGCCCCTCTCGGAAGAGGGGCGCCGCCGCCGTCGTGCGGGAGCTATTACGAAGCGGAGGCCGTCGACTCCGGCTCGGTGGACGCGTCGCTCGGCGTGGAGGCCGTGGCGGTGGGCGTGTCGCTCGGCGTGGAGGCCGGGGCGGTGGGCGTGTCGCTCGGCGTGGAGGCCGGGGCGGCCGTGACGGTCAGTTCGACCGTGAGGGTCGCTCCGCCGGTGGTGGTGATGCGCAGCAGGTACGTGCCGGCATTGTCGTCCGCGTACAGCTTGGGCAGCGTCAGCAGGCCGCTCGCGTCCGTCTGGAGGTCCAGGGTGCGCACGGCGTTGCCGGTGGCGGCGTCCTTGAAGTAGGGGCCGCTGCCGCTCGCGCTCGTGTCGCCGGCCGACTTGACCAGGGTGGCGGTGGCGGCGACCTTGCCCGCCGCGGCGCCCTGGTAGGTGGCCTTCACCCCGACCTGGTCGGCGAACTCGCCGCCGGCGGTGCAGGTCAGCGCAGTGCTGCCGGTGGCGACGAGGGCGTCGGCGGCGCGGGCGGTGACCGTGGCCTTGTAGTCGACGGCGGAGAGCGTGCGGCCGACGAGCGTGGCGCGGACGATGAAGTCGCCGGTGTCCTCGCCCGCCTTGAGCGCGGGTGCGAGGGCGACGCCCTTGGTGTCGGTGACGATCGTGGCGACGCTCTCGCCGCCGGCGAAGGCGGCGTCCGTGTCGCCGACGATGGTGAAGCGGATCCTGACCTTGGCGACGGTCTTGCCGGCGGCCGTCTCCGCACGGGCGGAGATCCGGTCGGCGAAGGCGCCGCCCGCCATGGCGGTGAGGCTCGCCGCGCCCGTGGCCTCCAGGTGGTCGACCGTGTCGGTCGGCGTGGGCGTCGGGTTCGGGGTGGTGGGCGTGGTCGGCTTGCCGGGAGTCGACGGCGAGGTGGGGTTGGCGGGCTTCGACGGGCCGGTCGGCGAGGTGGGCGTGGAGCCGGTGTCGTCGTCGCTGCGGTTGCCCGGCACGGTGCCGGTGCCGTCGGGGACCTCGTGCGTGCCCTTGCGGTAGTACTCCAGCCACGACAGGACGGTGTTGAGGTAGTCCGTCGAGTTGTTGTAGCTGAGGATCGCGCTGCGCATCCCGGACTGGGTGGACATGTCCCAGTCGTAGCGGCACAGGTAGTGGCCGGCGGCGAGCGCGGCGTCGTAGATGTTGTTGGGGTCCTTCTTGCCGTCGCCGTTGCCGTCGCGGCCCGCCCACGCCCAGGTGGAGGGGATGAACTGCATGGGGCCCACGGCACGGTCGTAGGTGCTGTCGCCGTCGTAGGCGCCGTTGTCGGTGTCGCTGATGTTGGCGAAGCCGTTGCCGTTGAGGACCGGGCCGAGGATCGGCGTGATCGTGGTGCCGTCGGCGGTGACGTTGCCGCCGCCCGCCTGGCCCGACTCGACCTTGCCGATGGCGGCGAGGAGTTGCCAGGGCAGGTTGCAGCCCGCCTTGGACTGTGCGAGCGCCGTCTCGGCCTTCTTGTAGGCGTCCAGGACCGTGGCGGGGATGCCCGCCTCGGCGCTGCCGGCGGCCGGGGTGGTGGTGGCGGAGCTCACGCTCGGCGCCGGGGCGGGGGTGTTCAGCGGCGGCAGGTCCGTGTAGTACGGCGAGTTGCCGGTGGCGCTGCTCGTGCCGGCGTCCGCGGAGTCCGCGGACGGAACGTCGGCGGCCGTCCGCCTGCCCTGGCTGTCGGTTGTGACGTCCGGTGCCTGGGACGCGGCGAGCGCCGCGACCACCAGTGCGGCCACAGTCGTGTTGACCGCTCCCTTGCGCAGTCTCGTGCCGATATGCGCCGACATGAAGTGAAACCCTCCCGTGGGACGCCGAACGCCCGTCTCTACGTCTGCACCCTGTTGTCTGCCGTGCCACGCTGTCTGCCGTTGCCACGCTGGTGCGGTTGCTGCTCTTGTGACGATCAACCCGCCCCGGAGGTTGCATCCGTGGGCGGTTCGCACTGTTCTGTTGTGGTGTTCGACGTGCCTCGCGGACACGGCGACCCAGGCGACCCTACGACAACTTCTTTTGCACCGGCACCCGTTCGAGCGTCGTTTTCACCGGCCGGCCACGCACTGTTGGCCGGGAACCGACCCCGCATACTGGACGTCCTTGATCACGGGGCCGCCCGGCCCGCCAACGTCCGCCTCCGGGAGCCCTGTTTGCCGTTCACGCTGAGTCACGCCGCGGCCGTGCTGCCCGCCGTCCGCGCCGACGGCACCGGCCGCGGGCGGCTGGTGCCGGCCGCGCTGCTGGCGGGCTCCCTCGCGCCCGACATGACCTACTACGCGGCGAGCGTCCTGTCCGGGGCGATGGAGTTCGGCGACGTCACACACTCCTTCCCCGGTGTGTTCACGGTCGACGTGCTGGTCGCGTGGGCGCTGGTGGGGCTCTGGCTGCTGGTGCGCGAACCGCTGGTGGCCCTGCTGCCCCGGGGTCGGCAGGGCCGGACGGCCGCCCTGACGCGCTGCGGAACGCCACGCGCGCGTGTACGGCCGTCCATGGTCCTGTGGTGGTACGTCTCGGCGGCTCTCGGCGCTCTGACGCATGTGGTGTGGGACGCCTTCACGCACCTCGACCGCTGGGGGATGCGACTGTTCCCCGTCCTCGGCGAGCGGATCGCCGGCTCACCGCTGTACTGGTACCTGCAGTACGGGAGTTCGGCCGTGGCCGCCGTCGTGATCGGCGCGTTCCTGACGTACGCGCTGCGCCGGACGCCCGCCGCCGAGCCGGTGGGCGTGCCCGTGCTGTCGGTGCGGGACCGCTGGTGGGCCGGCGCCGTGATCGGCGGCTGTGCGCTGGTCGCGGCGGTGCGGCGGGTCACGCGGTGGTGGGACTACTGGGGCTCGCGCGGGGCGAAGCCGTGGGAGCTCGTCCCGACGGTGTGCTTCGGGGCGGGCGCCGGGCTGGTGCTGGGAGTGCTGCTGTACGCCGTCGGCGTGCGGCTGTGGCGGCCGGGGGCCGGGGGCGGCTGCACCGGGCCGCCGCAGCCGGAGCGGGTCAGTGCGGAGCGGAGCCGTCCGGGCGTTCGGTGAGGGGCGTCGCGGTCGCGACGAAGACGGGGATCCGGCGGACCGTGCGGGCCGTACCGGGTCTGGGGAGCCGGCCCAGGACGCCGAGGGCGAGCGCCAGGAAGCCGCGCGCCGCCCCCGCCCACCGGCGCAGGCTGTCGCCCCGGGGCAGCAGCCGGGTGAGGGCGGCCGGGCGGGGCAGCCGGGCGGCCGCCGCGCGCAGGACCGTGACGGGGGTTCTCGGCAGGCGGGGCGTGGCGGCGCCGGGCGCGAGGGCGGGGCGCGGTCGCCGCCGGCGCGCCGCGCCGGGGTCGACCTGTGTGTCCGCGGTGGCCGTGACGTGCACGCGTGCGTGGGCCTTCCGGCGGTGAAGCATGCGTATACCCATGGCGGCATCCTGGCGGGCCGGGATGGGGAGAGGCCTGTTCTCGGGGGCCACGCGGGTGAGGGCTCTTCGGGGGATGACCAGGGGTGACGACGCGTCCGGGAGGGCGCCGGCTCCGCGCCACGGGACGCGAAGGGGGCCCTGCCGTCGCCGACAGGGCCCCCTTCAGCGGGCCTGAGGTATGACTCCCGCCCAGTGGGCCTGGGGGATGACTTCCGCCGTCCGGCGGAGGCCAGGAGGCTAGTGCCGCGGCAGGCAACGTTCGCCCCGTCGCGACGCCCGGCACGCACTCTCGCCGCACCGGCCGAAAGCCCAAGTACGTCCAGTACGA
>NZ_JBFAKW010000177.1:0-16655 GCF_040655955.1 Streptomyces sp. NPDC050263
GGACCACAGGCCCCCTCGACCGGACCCGCCGCAGCAGCAGACTCGAACGGCTCAGCTACCGACTCTCCGCCTGAACGAATTGCGCAGCAGAGTCCACCGTGGACGCAAAGACGAAGCAGATGACCGTCGTCCGGGACGGCAAGACGATCAGGACCATCCCGATCTCCTCGGGCAGCCCCGAGCACCCGACGTACAACGGTCAGATGGTGATCTCCGAGAAGTTCGGGCAGATCCATATGAACGGTGCGAGTGTCGGCCTCACGGAGAAGGACGGCAAGCCCTCGTACGACATCGAGGCCGTACCGCACGCCATGCGCCTGACCGACTCGGGCACGTTCATCCACGGCAACTACTGGGGCGCCGACTCGGTCTTCGGCAAGGTCAACACCAGCCACGGTTGCGTAGGCCTGAAGGATGTCAGGGGCGGCGGCGACGGCAGCCAGCCCGCCGCGTGGTTCTTCGACCACTCGATGATCGGTGACGTCGTGGTCGTCAAGAACTCCGAGGACAAGACCGTGTTGGCCTCGGACAACGGCCTCAGCGATTGGAACATGGCGTGGAGCGTGTGGGTCGCGGGCAGCCCGACCACCTGACGCAATGCCGCTCTCCACGCAGCCGAACCGGCATCCCTTCCGCCGGCCGGTGGCCGACATCGTGTCGGCCACCGGCTGCGGCGTCAGGATGCTCGGGCAGCTCTCGGTCTGACGGCCCCGCACCCGGTACGCGGGGATCAGGCAAGCCGGGGTTCGGCGACCGGCACAGAGAGACGGACCGGTGGGAACACCGGCATCGCACTCCGTGTCGACTCAACAGGCGCCTGAGGTTCCCCCACCATCGCAGTCAGGCTGTCTCGCCCCGGAGGCCGCGGACCTCGGTTTGCCGGTCGCTGCTGCCGTGGGAGGCTGTGGCTGATCGTGCTGGCCGCGCTGCGGCATGAACACAACTCGGTCAGATGCTGACGGATCGGGCCGCCCGGCGGTGCTTCACGGTCCAGCGCCTGACGGACGACGCGGTGATCGGTTCGACCGGCTTGTATGAGCTCGACCTCGCCGCGAGCCGGGCGGAGGTTGGTGCGACGTGGTTCGATCGTTCTTGTTGAGGTGCCCCCTATAACGCCGAGTTCAAGCTTCTGCTGTTCGAAGACGGTGCGCCAGGACGGCACGCGCCGTGATGCGCTGTGCTACAGCGTGCTCGTGGACGAGTGGCCATCCGTACGCGACAAGCTGCTTACCCGCGTCGGGGCCAAAGCCGCGGTCTGATGTGCGACGCCGATCTTGTGTCACCGTTCGCAGTGGACTTGTTCGCGTACCCGCCCAGATCGGTCAACGGCGCACCCGATAGCGCAGGTGAAGCACCCGGTTGCCCTGAATCACCACGTCAGGATCCTCCAACAGGTGTTGCGCGTGGACCGAACCGAAGTAGCGCTTGCCGGACCCGAACACCACGGGTACGACGTCCATGCGCACATCGTCGACCAGACCCGCGGCAAGCACCTGGCCGCCGACGTCGCCGGCGGCGACCTCGACCATGCGGTCACCCGCAAGCCCTTGCGCCTTGGCCACGGCTGCCTCGACGCCGTCGACGAAGTGAAACGGCGCCTCGGGGTCCCAGCCCTCGGGCTCCGGCCGGTGCGTCACGACGACCACGTGGTCGATCCCGCCCGGAGGCTTCCCGTCCCAGCCGTCCGTCAGGTCGAAGACGTGGCGGCCGACGACTGTCACCCCGATCCGGTCCCAGTACGGCCGGGTGTAGTCGTAGGACGTCTGCGACACCTTCAGCTCGCCGCTCTCGTCCAACGGGACGTCACCGCTGGACAATCAGTCGAACAGCGGTCCGGGCTGGTCATTCTCGTCCGCGACGAAGCCGTCCACCGACACCGAGCTGTACATGACCACCTTGCCTACGGGGCTCTCCTCTGCTTTGGGGTGCCCCCAAATTAGCGTGTCGTGAGCTGTCGCTCTGGTAAGGAATCAATCGGCCGGCAGGGGCCGGCGGTCCAGCACGTGGCCGGGGTGTTCGCCCAGGAACCGCCGCCGGACTTCGACGTACCGGGTCGGCGTGAGCCCGGTGAACGCCCGGAATTCGTGGCCGAAGTGGGCCTGGTCGAAGTGGCCTGCGCCACCGGCGAGGTCGCCCCGGTCGATCGGTCCGGCGGGGTCGATCGCGAACACGGTGGCGGCGGAGCGGTAGGTGCGGGCCGGCCGCTTCGGCGTGACGCCGATGAGGTCCTTGAACCGCTGCGCCAGATGAGTGCTGCTGACACCGGCTGCCACGCTCAGGTCGCCGATCGCCACCGCCCCGCTGGTCGCCGCGATGACGCTGCTCGTATGGCGGACCAGCCCCCGGCCGGCGGTCTCGTACAGCTGTGGTGGGTGCCGGCGCGGATGCGGAACGGCGCCCCGAGGTTGACGATGAGCACCGCCGACGGCATCGGCGGCAGCACCAGCCGGGCGTACGGCGGCGCACCCTCCAGGTGGTAAAGGTCGTCGATCAGCCCGTCCAGCGGCGGTCGCGGCACTCTGGACACGTACTCCACGCCCACAGCATCGGCGACGCCCCGCCGGGCATCGCGCGCCAGGATGGTCCAGCCGCGTTGCCGCCAGCATCGAGCCGGCGTCGATCCCGGACGAGCGCCCGGCCGCGGACATTTGCGGCGTTCATCGACTTCGATCCGGCGAGGCCAGCCCGCCCGCTGTTCGACATCGCCGTCGCAGCCCGCCGCCGGATTCCGCTGCGCGACCCGGTCGACATCGCCGACGCCCGCGCCACGACCGACCTTTCAACTTGGTCGACTCTGACGGCGGTCGACCATGGTGATCTGGGGCGCGCTCGCGTCGTCGCAATGCGACACGCGAAGCCAGCAAGGTGCTGAACGCGGCACCGGAGAATCGCGGTGCGCAATCACAACACCAACCCCACCGCACATGCCGACTGCGGAGACAAGCAGGTTCTTCTCGACGGAGACGGTCGATGGCGGCCTGCCGATCCACATCGCCGCGAAGTTCCTTGGCCACCTCGATCTCAACCCCGCTCAGGCATACGTCGCGGTCTATTCCGACGAGGTCATCCGCCACTACCGGCAGTTCGTCGACCAGCGCCGGACCAACCGCCCCGGCGAGGAGTACCGCGAGTCCAGCGACACCGAGTGGCAGGAATTCCGAGACCACTTCAGCCTCCGCAAGGTCGCCCTCGGCGCCTGCGACCGCCCCTATGGAACCCCTTGCCGGCATGAAAACGCCTGCGTCAGGTGCCCCATGCTCCGCCTGGACCTGGCCCAGGAGCCCCGGCTGCTGGAGATCGAGACCAATCCCGCCAGCGCCTCGGGGAGGCCCACCGGATGCAGTGGCTCGGCGAGGTCGTCGGCTTGCAGGAGAGCCTGCGGAGCCTGCGGCACATCACCGACAAGAAACAGCTGGCCGAACGCCTGCGAGCCCAAGTCGGCCGAGGCGAGGACGGCGTCACTGCCCTGGGCTGACCGCGATGCCAGGACTCTGTCGTCGGGCGCGGCGCTAATCGTCGTCCGGCTCAGTCGGCAGGGCGGGCCGGGGGCCCTCGTCGGGCACAACTACCAGGCGTACGGCCATGTGCCGTGAGTCGGGTGGGTGGTCACCGGGCTCCGTCAGGTATTTGCGTAGGAGCGTCTGGTACTCCTCGACGAATGCGGCGACCTGCTCCTTCGCCATCCGCAATCCGGCGCGGTGGATCTGGTTCCAGCCTGCGGAGGAGTCGTACCCGGCGTATGCGCTCACGACCAGGTTCAGGTCATGGGTCATCTTGAGGGCGCCGATCTTCACTGCGGCCTCGCGTTCGTCGGCCGTCAACTCCAGGCCCGGCGGCGTGAAGATGTCCGTCATGAGTGACTTCCACCAGCGTTCCCGGCCGGTGGACCGCTCCTCGATCTCGGCAATCAGCTTGAGGTCGGCGAGTTTGCGCAGGTGGTAGCTGGTGGTGCCGGTGCTTTCGCCGAGGGCCTTGGCGACGCTGGTGGAGTTCGCTTCGCCGTGCTCGCCGAGGTAGCTCAGGATGTCGCGGCGCACCGGGTTGGACAGTGCCTTGTAGAAGGCTTTGAGGTCCGGGCCGGTGAGCACTCTCTTCTCGGGGCGCTCGACCATGCCGACCAGCGTACTGCAGAGACTCTCTGCCGTCATTGCAGAGATTGTTTGCAGAATATCTCTGCAATCGCTACGTTGGTTCAAGAGGGCGCCAGCGGGCGCCGGGACGCTCGGGGGTCGAGATGCGCAAAGACCTGGTCGGGAGGCTGCTACTGGCCGCGGGGCTGGCGCTGGTGCCGTGGCTCGCGGTGTTGTGGACGACACTGCCGGGCACCTATCCGGCGCAGCACTGGGGGGCCGCCTGGATCGGCTTCGATGCGTTGGAGATCGTCGGCCTGTTGACGTCGGCGGTGCTGGTCCGGCGTGGTGACCACCGGGCGCCGCTGGCGTCAATCGCGACAGCCGTGTTGTTGCTGGTCGACGCTTGGTTCGACGTCATGACGGCTGGACATGGTGTCGTCATCTCGCTGGTGTCGGCGTGCACGCTGGAACTGCCCCTGGCGGCATTGTGCGCTGTTGTCGCGCTGCGGCCGCCGGTGGCGGCTGCCATTCAGGCAACCGCGGTGCGACGGACGGCCGTCCATGTCTGAATCACTGGATGCCCAGATGCGGGACGAGATCGACGATCAGGTCGCGGAGTCGTTCGACGCCTACCTGGCCGACAGGCTGGCCGAACCGGGGCCGCTGCGCGCGTCACTGGCTTTGAGGCGCAGCACCAGGCTGGTGCTGGGCACAGTCGGATTGGGCGCACTTGCCACGGCGCTGGCGCCGGGCGAAAGCGTCGTCGTCTGCTGGATCTGGGGAGCGATCGCGGTGATAGATCTCGCCTGGCTGCTGACCGCACGCCGCCGTTGACGGTCCGTGGACCAAGCCCTCGCCTGCCAGTCGATCTCACTCGGTCCATGGAGCCGGGTTCGCATAGCGACTGGCCGGACAAGGCGGAGCTGAGAGCGAAGATGTGCGTCGCGCACGGACGCTCGCTCCCGTTACAAGCTCATCAGCGGATAGGCCACTCACCCAACGCTGCTGGTTTGTACAGAGAGGCGTCTTCGCCTCCGGCGGGCAGGAGGCGTTCTTGGAGGGGCACGTCCACGCCTTCAGCGTGCTGGGCGGCTATGTGGGTGGCAACTCTTCCGCGATCTCGCGTTCCCGGCCAGGACGGTCGCTCCCGTCGAGGAGCTCGGATGGCCTGGCAGCCGCAGTTGGAACGGCGCGTCGATGCCGCAGTCGGAACCCCGCGGCATCGCTGGGGCAGGCCCTGGTCGACGACTGTCTGGAGTTCGTGGCGGCACGCTGTCGACCGAACACCTTGCCGGCCACCGCCTACGACCTCAAGGTCTTCTTCGGCGGTGCCCAAGGAGCCGGCCGACGTCGTCACCGCGGACATCTTCGCGTTCATCACCGCGCAGAAGGAACTGCGGCGAGGGCCGAAGGTCGTCCGGCTCGAGGACGGTGAAGCCGGGCTCTCGGCACGGACCATCAAGCGCAGGCTGCCGGCATCTCCGGGCTGTTCGGCTACCCGATGACCCGCGACGACCTCGCCATCGAACGCAACCCGGTGCCGACGGGGATGGCCAACCGCCGTCGCAGCGGCAACCGCGGGGCACCGTTGCTGCGCACGCCCCGCACCCTCCCGCGCGTCCTCGGACCGGGCGAGGTCGAATCGGTCCTCTGCGCGCTGAACACCGCTCGGGACCGGGCCATGGTCCTGGCGATGCTGCTCGGCGGACTGCGCCGCTGCGAAGTCCTCGGTCTGCGCCTGGCGAACTCTCACCGGGTGAGCGTCGGCTCTTCATCAGCGAGGGCAAGGGAGGGCATCAGCGCCTGATACCCGTCTCCGCGCAGCTTTTTCGGCGCGGTCGGCGACTACCTGGACCGTGAGCGTCCGCCGGTCCAGTACGACCGGCTGCTCGTGGTGCTGCGCGGGCCGACCCGGGGCCGGCCGCTGTCCGCCGACGGCTTGGACGAGATCCTCGACGGCGTCCGGAAAGGACCGGGCGGACGCGGCTGACCTGCCATCAGCTGCGGCATACCTGCCTGACCCGGCTGCGGGAGGCAGGCATGGCCCTGGAAGCGGTACAGGCCCAGGCCGGGCACCACTCCATCGAATCGCCCCCGAGCGCGTGCCCACGCACCTGGGCACGGACGGCGGACTCACCCTCACCATGGCACGCCACCGCGTCGAAACCGACTCCGAACTCGTCGGTATGACGTACATCGCCGCCACCAGCGACCCCGCCGGCGTCACCCTCGCACTCGCGGTGCTCGACAAGAGGTACGCGGAGCCCGGTACCGAAGTATCGGTGGTCTGGGGCGAACATCCGGGGCGGGCACGAGCCCCGGTGCCGACCTGGGCTTCCCGCGCATCCGCGCCACCGTGCAGACGACTCCCTGCAACCCGTACGCGAGGACCCGCTACCGGGCCAACGCCTGACACCCTCAGCACCGGATCACCCGCGACCCCGGTGGCTTCGTCGGATGTCCCTACTCAGCCGCCGGGCGGGGCGCCGACGGCTCGGGGACGGTGGTCCGCGCCGCTGCACACGTCTCGGGTCTGGGTGGTCCGCGCCACTGCCCAGGGACCACGCGTCCGGGCAGGGCAGGGCAGGGCCGCGGCGGCGGACACGATCGCCGTCTCGGCGTAACCGCCACCAGCAGTGGCGCCCACCACCCGCCTGCCGACCGTCGTGGGGTCGACGCCGGGCCCGACTGCCACCACGGTGCCCGCCACCTCGAAACCCGGCGAAAACGGCATCGGCAGATCGGGGAGGGCGGTCTGTCGCATCAGGCCGGCCCGTATCTGGACGTCGGCAAACCCGATGCCCGCGGCCGTGACCCGGACCAGCACTCGACCTGGGCCGTCGAGAACACCGTCAACCGGACCAAGGACGTCACCTTCGGAGAGGGCGCCAGTCGGGTCCGTCACCACAGCCCGGTCGTCGTGAGCGGCTTGCGCGGTTCGGCCCGCGCTACCCTCCACCGGGCCGGTGGGCCGGCATCGCCGGCGGACGAGGTGCTTCCGCCCGGTCCGAAACGGTCCCCGCCCTCCGGGGAATCCGGTGATCGCATCGGACGCCCACGCCGCGGCGCCCTGAGGATCTCCCGTGTGCTGTGGCGCTCACCGCGGATAGGGTGGACGGTGATCGACAGGGACGGGCTGGGCGAGGGCGGCGGACGGCGTGGGCGGTGCCGAGGAGAGCAGGAGCACGGGCACCGGGCGCCCGACGTCACGGGACGTCGCCCGGCTCGCCGGCGTGTCGCACACCGCGGTGTCCTTCGTGTTCAACGGCCGAGCCGAGGGCAACCTCTCGCCCGCCACCCAGGAACGCATCCGGCAGGCCGCGAGCCAGCTGGGCTACCGCCCCGACCCGGTGGCCCGCGGTCTGCGCCGTCGCCGTACAGCCGTGATCGGGCTGGTCACCGACGAGATCGCGTCCTCGCCGTTCGCCGGTCGGCTGCTGCGCGGCGCCATGGAGACAGCCTGGGGCAGGGACCACCTCGTCCTCACCGTCGACTCCGGCGGTGACCCGGCGAAGGAGGACGCGGCCGTCGCGGAACTGCTCGACCGGCGCGTGGACGGCATCATCTACGCGGCCATGTCACTGCGCCGGGTCCGCGTCCCCGAGGGCCTGCACCGCACCCACTCCGTGCTGGCCAACTGCCTGCCCGAGGACGACTCCCTGCCCGCCGTGGTCCCTGCCGAGCGCGCCGGTGGCCGTGCCGCGGCCCGGCTGCTGCTCGGTGCGGGCCACCGCCGGCTCGCCGTGATCGGCGGGCTGGACGACATCGCCTCGGTGGAACGTACCCGCGGCTTCCGGGACGCGCTGCGCGCCGAGGGCGTCACCGTGCCCGAGGAGTGGATCGTGCGCGGCGGCGGGGAGATCTCCGCGGGATACGCGGGGGCGCTGCGCCTGTTCGACGGGGTCGAGCCGGGCCGTCGCCCCACTGGCGTGCTGTGCTACAACGACCGGGTCGCGGCGGGTGTCCTGCACGCCGCGACCCGGCTCGGGATCGACGTGCCCGCCGATCTGTCGGTGGTCGGCTACGACGACCAGGAGCACATGGCCGCGTTCCTCACCCCGCCGCTCACCTCGGTCGCGCTGCCGCACCGGGCGATGGGCGAGGCGGCGGCCCGGCTGCTCCTGGACGCCATCGAAGCCGGCCGTACGCCGCCCGCGACCGTTCGGCGCCTGGCCTGCCCTGTGGTCAACCGCGCCTCCGTGGGTCCGGCGCCCACCCGGTGACCCGGGCACCCGGCCCGTCGACGACCAGCTCGGCGATGTCGCCGGAGCGCCGGTAGACGCGCTCGGTGACCATGGCCCGTTCCGCGACGAAGAGTTCGAGGAGCGAGCCGTCGACGAGCAGCCGGAGCGTGAGTTCCGGCGCCTTCGGCACGGGCACGGTGATCGGGGCGGAGCCTTCCCTGCCGGTCCGGGGCCAGGCGCTGCGGTCGAGGACGACGGTCCCCGAGGCCGGGTCGGCCCGGACGGTCAACTCCCGGCCCGCCGCGTCTCGGAGCAGCGTCACCGTGGTCGGTTCGCATGCGGTGACCGTCAGGTCGTACGCGGGTGGGAGCGGAATCCGGCCCGGCGCGGTGACGAACGGCTCGGCCGGGCGCAGCAGGTCGAGTTCCGGGGCCGGACTCACCCGCAGTGCACCGTCGGGGTGGACGTCGACGACCCGTGGCGCGGTGAGTACGCCTGCCCATCCGGCCCGCTGTATCTCCTCCTGTGGGCGGGCCTCCCACGACCAGCCCCACAACAGTGCGCGGTCCGGTTCCTGGAGCACGGCGGGAGCGTAGAAGTCCCGCCCCTGGTCGAGCCGGCCGCCGACGCGCGGCACAAACCCCAACGCGCCCTGACCATCGGCTTGCAGACGGCCCGTCAGGTATCCGGTGGAACAGGGGTCTCCGTCCCACAGGGACACCAGAAGCACGTGGTCGCCGCCTGCTGTCCGGTACAGGTGCGGGCACTCCCAGCCCACCGACTTGTCGCCGAACGCGCCCGCGGCCACCGGGTCCCTGCCGTCCAGCAGCACACCGGCGAACCGCCAGTCGGTCAGGTCGTCGCAGTCGTAGAGCAGGACCGACGGCGTGCCGTCGGCGTGCCCGGCCCCGACGAGGGCCCAGCGCCTGTCGGCGCGGCGGAAGACGAACGGGTCGCGGAACATCACCACGTCCAGTCCCGGCGGCGGCCCTGCCACCACCGGCGTCGGCAGGGGCTTCCACTCGGTCAGCAGCTCGTCGTCCGGGTCCGCCGCCCGCGCCAGGCAGATGGTGCCGAGTCCGGCGTGGGCACGGTCGACTCCCGTGTACACGGCGGTCGGTGTGCCGGCGTCGTCGGTCACGCAGCCCGACCAGCAGCCGGCCTCGTCGGGGCCGCCCGACGTCGGGGTGAGCGCGATCGGGTGGTGCTCCCAGTGCACGAGGTCGGCGCTGGAGGCATGCCCCCAGTGGACGTTCGCGTGCACCGGTGCGTCGGGGTTGTGCTGGTAGAAGAGGTGGTAGCGGTCCCGCCAACGGAACGGCCCATTGGGGTCGTTGATCCAGCCGACGGGCGGACGGACCCTGAAACGCGGCACGTCGGGGTCATTGCTCAACGGTTGACTCCTGCAGAGGTGATGCCCTCGCGCAGAGGGCGCTGGCCGACGACGAACACGGCGACGGCGGGGAGCATCGAGAGCACGACCCCGGCGAGGACCACCGAGATCGACCCGGTGCCGAGGTTTCCCTGCAAGGAGACCAGACCCAGCGGAAGCGTGTAGTTCTGGCTGGAGGTCTCCAGGATCAGCGGGCGGAAGAACTCGTTCCAGTGATAGTTGAAGGCCAGCACGCCGACGATCGCCAGGCCGGGTGCGGCCAGCGGCGCGTACACCGAGCGGAAGATCCGCCAGGTCCCCGCGCCGTCCAGCATGGCCGCCTCGCCCAGGTCCTTCGGCATACCGAGGAAGTACTGGCGCATCAGGAAGGTGCCGAAGGCCGTCGGGAAGGCCGGGATGATCAGGCCGAGGAGCGTGTCGGTGAGGCCCATCGACTTCAGCACCAGGAACACCGGCACGATGGTGACCTGCAACGGCACCATCATGGTCGCCAGGACCAGGCCGAAGAGCGGCTTCTTGAAACGGAACTCCAGGCGCGCGAAGGCGTATCCGGCCAGGCCCGCCGTGATCATCTGGCCGACGGCGATCAGTGCCGTCACCAGCGTGGAGTTCAGGGCGAGCAGCCACACGTCGATCTGCTGGAAGACCCCGCGGTAGGCCGCGGTCGTCGGGTGGGTCGGGATGATCTGCGGGGGCAGGTCGAAGGACTGGGCCGGAGTGCGCAGTGAGGTGGCGACGGTCCAGATGACCGGGCCCAGCGTCAGCAGGGCGCACACGGTCAGTGCGGCGATCCGGGCCCAGGGGGTGAGTGAGTGACGTACGCGACTCAGGGGCGGGGTTGCTTGGCTCATGCGGCTCACCGGCTCACTGGTAGTGGACGAAACGCCGGCTGAGCCGGAACTGGAGGGCGGTGACCGCCATGATCAGCACGAAGAGCAGCACGCCCACCGCGGATGCCTCGCCGAAGTCGAGCTGCTCGAAGGCCCTCTCGTAGATCACCATCACCACGGTGCGGGTGGCGTCGCCGGGTCCGCCGTCGGTGAGGACGTAGGGCTGTTCGAAGACCTGCAGGGCGTTGATGATGCCGACCACCGACGCGACGAGCAGCGTCGGCGACAGCAGCGGCAGCGTGATGCCGAGGTGCTTGCGCAGGCCGGTCGCGCCGTCGAGAGCGGCGGCCTCGTGGATCTCCTTGGGGATGTTGTTCAGACCGCCGACGAACAGCAGGAACGAGAAACCGAACTGCTGCCAGACGTAGACCAGGACCACCGTGGCCATCGCCGCGTGCTCCGAGGTCAGCCAGGGCACGGGCGCGACGCCGACCAGGCCGATCAGCCAGTTCACCACCCCGAAGTCCTGGTTGAACAGGTACTTCATCACCACCGAGATCGACGCGGCGGACAGCACCAGCGGGAAGAAGAACGCCGAACGGAACACGGACCGCAGCCACACCGGCATCCGCCCGTTCAGCGCGAGCGCCAGGGCCAGCGCGATCAGCAGTTGCAGCGCGACCGCGAGGACCATGAAGAGGAGCGTGTTGCGGAAGGAGACCAGGACGGTCGAGTCCGTGAAGGTCGTGCGGTAGTTGGCGCCGCCGGCGAAACGGGGCGGGTCGATCACGTTCCAGTGGAACAGGCTCAGCACGATGGACCCGATGATCGGCACGACCGTGAAGACGACGATGCCGACGACCGTGGGTGCCAGGAACAGCGCGGCCAGCAGCCGGGCGCCGCGGTCGCGGACGGACGGCCGCACGGCGACGGCGGGTGGCATGGCGGGCCGCGGACGTACGGCCGGGACCTCGGAGTTCGGGACCTGAGAGTTCGGGACCTGGGTGTTCGTCATATCTCACGCTCCATGGCCTGCTCCAGGTCGCCCTGCATCCGGCGCAGCGCGGGACCCACCGCACGCGGCGAGGCCAGCGCGGTGCCGGTGTACTTGAGCAGGACGTCGGTCACCTCGGCGACCTGCGGCGGCGCGGGGATCGGGCCGGTGTCGGGAAACCGGTCGAGGGTGTCGTAGAAGACCTGCCAGTGGGCCGGGCCGCTCGCGGCGTAGCGGGCGGCGTTCAGCATCGAACGCCGGGCCGGGGTGGTCTGGTTGCTCCGGAACAGCCGGGTCATGGTGTCCTTGCGGGCCGCGTACTTGATGAACTCCCAGGCGGCTTCCTGCTTCTTCGAGGTGCGCAGCAGGGCGTAGCCCGCCGCGCCGAACTGGTGGCGCTGGGTACGCCAGCGCGGGAAGTACTGCACGTCGTAGTCGGCGGCCCGCATGCCGGCCAGTTGCAGCCCGCCCGCCCAGAAGCCGCCCGCCGGGGTGACGCCGACGCGGCCGGTGGAGAACACGCCGACCAGATTGCTGCCGTTGCCGCCCTCGGGCCGGCTGCACAGGTCCTCCTGGACGAGGGAGGCGAGATAGTCGTACGCCTCCTCGACCCGGTCGGCGGTGGCCTGCGGGGTCGTCCAGCGGAAGCCCCCGCCGCGCCCCTGCCGGTCGGCGGCCGGGTAGAAGGTGTCCCACAGCCAGGAGCCGCCGGGCGCCTTCGACTCCTTCAGCAGGTTCGTGCCGTTCGCGAAGAGCCAGGGCACCACGCCGCCCCACAGCCGGTTGGTCCAGAAGTACGGTGTGAAGTGCGCGCCGCCGGCACGTTTCATCTCCCGCAGCAGCGCGGTGAAGTCGTCGCGGCTCCAGTCGGCCGCCGGGAACCCCGTGCCTGTCCGCTTCAGCACCTGCTTGTTGAGGTACATGTCGGCGGCGTTGAACTCCATCGGCAGCTGGTAGAGGTTGCCCTCGTACATCATCGACTCCACCAGCGAGGGGTGGACGTCGGCGAAGTACTCACGCAGCTCCGCCGCGTCCCGCCGTACCCAGCGGTCCAGTGGCACGCCGAGCCGCCGGGCGAACAACTGCACGCCCTCGGTGGCCACATACACCAGGTCGGGGGCGGTACCGGCGGCGATCTGGGTGAGGATCTTCGCGAAGAAGTCCGACCAGTCGACGGCCTGCACCGCGTTCACGCGCAGCGGGATGTCGGGGTGGAGCCGGTGGAAGCCCTTGGTGAGGGCGTCGACGGTGGCCGGGTCGAAGGCGGAGCCGAGGGTGGCGACGACGAGGGAGCCGTCGTCACGGCCGGGGATGTCGGCTCCCGTGAGCCGGTCCCAGCTCGCGGCGGTCGCGGCCAGGGCGGCTGCTCCCGCCCCGTATGAGCCGTACCGCAGCAGCGTGCGGCGGGGGAGGTGCGAGTCAGTCATCGAACGGGCCTAACTCGTGTTAGATCAGGGCTGATGCCCCAGATGATGTGAACCGGGCCACAGACCTGTCAAGAGTCGGGAACGCTTGACCTTTAACGAGTTAGGCCTAAAGTCCTCGTTCACACGAGCCGATTTTTCACGTCCACCGCGTTGTGAGCCGCACTCGCGTGCGTGACGAGCCGCCACGGGCCCTCATGGGCCGCCACGAGAGGAACGATGCGTCATGCCCGGAACATCGGGGTTCTCCAGGAGATCACTGTTCGCGGGATCGGCGGCCGGCACCGCCGTCGCGCTGCTGCCCACCGGGGCGGCCACGGCCGCCCCGAAGCCCAAGCCCGGGGCCACGGCCAACAGCAGGACCAAGTCCACGGCGAGCGGGGCGAGTTACCGCGCCGCGTACCACTTCACGGTCCCCGACCAGTGGAAGAACGACCCGCAGCGGCCCGTCTGGATCGACGGCGAGTACCGCTACTACTACCTCTACAACGCCGACTACTTCACCGGTGCCGTCGGCACCGCGTGGCGCCTGGCCACCACCAAGGACCTGGTCTCCTTCACCGACCGCGGGGTCGCCGTGCCCAAGGACACCACGCCCAACGGTGATCTCTGGTCGGGTTCGGCGGTGGTCGACACCGGCAACACGGCCGGGTTCGGCGCGGGTGCGGTGATCGTCATCGTCACCATGTCCCCCGGCGGCGGCACCGACCAACAGGAGCAGTTCCTGTACTACTCGACCGACGGCGGTCTCACCTTCGACAACTACGGGACCGACCCCGTCCTGCCCAACCCCGGCGTCGCCGACTTCCGCGACCCCAAGGTGATCCGCGACGAGGACCGGGGCCGCTGGGTGATGGCCCTCGCCGAGAACGACAAGATCGGTTTCTACCACTCCGACGACCTCAAGTCCTGGACGTACGCGGACGGTTTCGTCCATGCCGGCATCGGCGTCCTGGAGTGCCCCGACCTGTTCCGCATCACCGCCGGCGACGGCACCGTGAAATGGGTGCTCGGCGCGAGCGCCAACGGGAAGGGCTCGGGGCTGCCCAACACGTACGCCTACTGGACGGGTTCCTTCGACGGCAGCGCGTTCACCGCTGACGCCGGTGACCCGCAGTGGCTCGACCACGGTTGGGACTGGTACGCCGCCGTCACCTTCGAGAAGCGGGGCGCGAGCGGCACGGTGGACGCGGCTGCCCGGTACGCGATCGGATGGGTGAACGCCTGGGACTACGCCGACACCACCCCCACCATCGACTGCGACGGCTTCAACGGCACCGACTCCATCGTCCGCGAGATCACCCTGAAGAAGGCGTCCGACAGCACCTACTACCTCGCCTCCCAGCCCGTCGCCGGCCTCGACTCGCATGTCTCCCGCACCGTGAACCTGGGCGACGTGACCGTGGACGGCGCGAAGGTGCTCGACTACACCGGCATCTCCTACGAGGTGACGACCGAGATCACCTGGTCCCGACTCACCGGCGCCGGCCTCCAGTTGAGGCGCTCACCCGGCGGCGGTCGGCACATCGACGCCGGTGTCTACGCCGACTACGCCTTCCTCAACCGACGCAACACGGTGAACGCCGACACCTCCGGCAAGTGGCAGGAGAGCCACACCCCGTTCGACCCGTCCACCGGCACGGTGAAGCTGCGCATCCTGGTGGACCGCACGTCGGTGGAGATGTTCGTCGACGACGGCCGCCACGTGCACACCAGCCAGGTGTTCCCGTACCTGCTGGACGACCGGCTGGCACTGTTCACGATCGGCGGCAGCGCGGTGTTCCGCAACACGGTGATACGCGAGTTCTCGGTGTGAGGCAGGCCAGGGGCGCGGGTGCACACCGTAGGCGTGAACCCGATCGAGGGGCGGCGTCCGGCGTTCGCGAGCGGTGCCTCCAGCGTTCGGGACAGGGTCGTCTTGCCGATGCCGCCCACGCCGTGGAGGACGAGCACACGGTCGCGGGCCGCCTCGAGGTCCTCCGGGTGGAAGCCGGGGGCGGGTCGAAGCCGGGGGCGCCGACGTGCTGGAGGTGCTCGGTGAGCGCGGCCGCGACCGTCTGCCGCTGCGAGGACCGGTTCGTGAACGCCTCGTCTGCCTGCACGCTGCGGTCGTTTGTACTGATCAGGGCCCAGAGATCCAGGCCTGCCACACCCACCCCCGAAGTGATCACCCGCGTGCTCCGACCTGTGCCCGCAGCCGCCTCCGGGGGAGCCTGCCTTCTGCCGAAGCCCGAACGCATTCACGGGCTGTCGGCCTCAAGAGGTGGGCTGTCACTGTGTGCGGCCCGCCCCGGCGTGGTGCCGGGGCGGGGTCCGGGAGTGAGAGTGTGAGCGTGATCGAGTCCGGGTTCGGGCCCGCCCGTTCCCGCTCGTCGCGGCACGCCCGCGGTGCCGAGGCCGGGCAGAGCGGGGCTCCCCGTCAGATCATTCGAAAACGACGTCCGAGACGGACACGAAGAACTCACCGGTCATCTGCTGCTCCTGGTCGACGTGGTCGCAGCACCTTTCTGGGTTGCCGGTGGTGCAGACGCCGCCGTGCCCACCCCAGATGTTCACGATCGCGTGGCGCCCCCTCTTGCGTCCGGCCAGCGCCGCCGTGGTCCATGCCCGCTCGGGTTCGCGGCCGTGGACGACCACCATGAACGGAGTCGGCTCCAGGTCGGCCCAGGACAGCGGGGCTGAGGCGTTCCAGCTGTCCCTGGTGACGAAGAACTGGTACGTCCACGTCGGTCCGATGTGGTTGGCGGTGTGCTCGTAGGAGAAGGTGAGGTCCTGGGCGCCGGCGTCGAGGGCGGCGGTGGGCCAGTCACCCACGAGGTCCAGGCCGGCGAAGCGGGGGTTGCCCGCGGAGGCCACCTTGCCGTCGTCGCCGCCGGTGCTGAACTTCCGGTACTCCAGGTAGTGGCCGTGCCGGTTCCACGGGTAGTCCGCGCACATCCGCTCCTTGCCGGGGACGACTTCCGACCACCAGACGTCCGGAGCGCAGGCCGCACGGACCTGGTCGCAGAAGGCGCTCGTGCAGGCGTGGCCCCCGCCGCCCTCCGCGGACTTCAGGGCGAGCAGGGAGCGGCCCGGCGGGTCGGCCATGTTGCCGTGCATGGGCTGCGGCGCGACGTCCCCGCTGCGGTCGTCGGACACCGCGACGGGGATCGGCTGGTACGGGACGTCGGACCGGCCGGGCACGCTGCACTCCTCGGAGAACGGGCTCCAGCTGCCGTCGCCGCGCCGGGCCCGGATGCTGACCTGGTAGGTGTCGCCCGGATCCGTTCCCAGCGTGACCCAGTGATTGGCGGCGAGCTTCCAGCCGCCCCACCAGGCCGGCCAGTCCAGATAGAGGGTCTGGGCGGGCTGTCCGTTGAGCCACACCTCGTACTCGTGCGGGTACGGAGCCCCGCCGTCGTCCCAGTCCGGCGGGGTGGTGTCACCGCCGGAGTTGCCTCCGGTGGTCCATCGCAGGGAGATGCCGTGGAGGACCTCGGAGCCGTCGGTCCGGTAGGTCGTGGCGGCCGTGAGGTCCTTCGGGTCGTAGTAGTCGCCATTGACGGGAGTGCTGGAGTTCGGGGTCACCCGTAATCACCTCGGTCTTTCAGGGCAGTGAAAAGCTGGCAGGGGAAAGGAAGGGTGCTCTCCAGTCCCTCACCCCCGGCTTCCTGAAGCCACCCGGACTAGTGCCGCGGCAGGCAACGTTCGCCCCGTCGCGACGCCCGGCACGCACTCTCGCCGCACCGGCCGAAAGCCCAAGTACGTCCAGTACGAG
>NZ_JBFAKW010000178.1:0-16641 GCF_040655955.1 Streptomyces sp. NPDC050263
GAAGGAGCGGCGTTCGGTGCGTGCTCTCGCCCGGTGCGGCGAGAGTGCGTGCCGGGCGTCGCGACGCCGCGGAGATCCATCAGAAGCCCCCTAGATCGGCAGCCGCCGGAAGACCGCCCGTGGCGCGTGCCGCAGCACCGCCATCACCACGCGCAGGATCCCCGGCGCCCACACCGTCTCCGAGCGGCGCCGCAGCCCCAGTTCGACGGCCGTGGCGACCTCCCCGGGCGTCGTGCTCAGCGGCTCCTCGGCCGGCCCGGCGATCGCCGTCGTCCGGACGAACCCGGGGCGCACGACCATGACATGGACGCCCGTGCCGTGCAGCGCGTCGCCGAGGCCCTGGGCGAAGGCGTCGAGGCCGGCCTTGCTGGAGCCGTAGATGAAGTCCGAGCGGCGGGCCCGCTCGCCGGCGACGGAGGACAGGACGACCAGCGAGCCGTGTCCCTGCGTCTGCAACGCCCGCCCGCAGATCAGCCCCGCCGACACCGCGCCCGTGTAGTTGGTCTGCGCGACCCGCACCGCGGCCGCCGGCTCGCGCTCGTCGTTCGCCTGGTCGCCGAGGACGCCGAAGGCGAGCAGCACCAGATCGACGTCGCCCTCGGCGAAGACCTTGCCCAGGTCGGCCTCGTGGGAGTCGGTGTCCAGCGCGTCGAAGGGCACGGTGTGCACGTCCGCCCCCAGCACGCGCAACTCCGCGGCCGCCGTCTCCAGGGCGGCCGACGGGCGCCCCGCCAGCCACACCGTGCGGGCACGGCGGGCGATCAGACGGCGCGCGGTGGCCAGCGCGATCTCCGACGTGCCGCCGAGGACGAGCAGGGACTGGGGGAGGCCGAAGGCGTCAGACATGAAAGTGAAGGTATCGCCCATATGTGGGCGATCAGTTATTGAACGTCCCGTGCTGGGCGCTGGCTCCCCGAAATGGGGGTACCAGGACATCGGGTGTCCCCGAGCAGGGCAGAGTCGGATCATGGACTGGCTGAAAAAGCTTCCCGGAATCGGGCCGTTGGTCACGCGGCTCAGCGCCACGCACGCGTGGCGGTCGTACGAGCGTCTGGACCGGGTGAAGTGGACGCGGCTCGCCGCCGCGATGACGTTCGTCAGTTTCATCGCGCTCTTCCCGCTGCTGACCGTCGCCGCGGCCATCGCCGCCGCCACGCTGAGCACGTCCCAACAGCAGGAACTCCAGGACAAGATCGCCGATCAGGTGCCCGGCATCTCCGACCAGCTGGACATCAACAACCTCGTCCAGAACGCCGGCGCCATCGGCCTCATCGCCGGTGCGGTGCTGCTGCTCACCGGCATCGGCTGGGTCGGCCAGATGCGGGACTGTCTGCGCGCGGTCTGGGAGCGGCCCGACAGCGACGAGAACCCGGTGCTGCGCAAGGCAAAGGACGCGGGCGTGCTCGTCGGCCTGGGCGGAGCCGTGCTGCTCACCATCGCCATCTCCACCGTCGCCTCGGCACTGGTCGGCTGGATCACCGACCAGCTCGGGATCGACAAGGCCGGTTGGGGCAGCCTGCTGCTGCGCGTCGCCGCGTTCTCCGTCGCCGTCCTCGCGGACTTCCTGCTCCTGCTGTACGTCCTGACGCTGCTGCCGGGCGTCGAACCGACCCGCCGTCGGCTGGTCGTCGCCGCGGTCCTCGGCGCCGTCGGCTTCGAACTGCTGAAGCTGCTGCTCAGCGGCTATATGCAGGGCGTGGCCGCGAAGAGCATGTACGGCGCGTTCGGCGTGCCCATCGCCCTGCTGCTGTGGATCAACTTCACCTCGAAGCTCGTCCTGTACTGCGCGTCCTGGACGGCGACCGGCAGCGCACCCGACAACCCCGAGGACACCGACGTCAGCGACGACGTCGTACCAGGTCCGGCAGCGGCCAGCGGCGGTTGACCAGGAACGCGCCACCCGCCAGCAGCACCAGCAGACCGCCGGTGATCGCCAGCGCGATCCACATGCCCCCGGAGCCGTTCTCCGCCACCGCGCCCGCGACCGGCTTCTCCGACACGTTCCCCGCGCCGCCGGCCTCCCCGGCCGCCTCGGGGGAGGCGTTCGCGCCGGGCTGGGCGCTGGCCTCCGCCGTGCCCTGCGGCGCGACCAGCTCACCCACCGGCGTCACCTTGCCGGCCGCCTGGAAGCCCCAGTCGAGCAGGGCCGCGGACTCCTTGTAGACCTCGTTGTGGTCCGTCTTCGACGGGTTCATGACCGTGACGAGCAGCACCCGGCCGTTGCGCTCGGCGACCCCGGTGAAGGTGGCGCCCGCGTTGGTCGTGTTGCCGTTCTTGACGCCCGCGATGCCCGGGTACTGGGTCATGTCGTAGTCGCCGCTGAGCAGCCGGTTGGTGTTCTGGATCTCGAAGGTCCCGCGGGTCGTCCTGCCCTTCTTGTTCTTCGTCGTCGCGCCCGGGAACTTGGCCGAGACCGTCGAGCAGTACTCCCGGAAGTCCTTCTTCTGCAGACCCGAGCGGGCGAACAGCGTCAGGTCGTACGCCGAGGACACCTGGCCGGGCGCGTCGTACCCGTCGGGGGAGACGACGTTCGTGTCGAGGGCCTGGAGCTCCTCGGCGTGCTCGTTCATCTCCTTCACCGTGTTCGCGACGCCGCCGTTCATCGCCGACAGGACGTGCACCGCGTCGTTGCCCGACCGCAGGAAGACGCCGAGCCACAGATCGTGGACCGTATACGTCTCGCCCTCCTTTATGCCGACGAGGCTGGAGCCGGACCCCATGCCGGCCAGGTCCGCCGGCACGACCTTGTGCGCGGTGGTCTTGGGGAACCTCGGCAGCACGGTGTCCGCGAAGAGCATCTTCAGGGTGCTCGCGGGGGGCAGCCGCCAGTGCGCGTTGTGCGAGGCCAGCACGTCCCCCGACTCGGCGTCGGCGACGATCCACGACCGCGCGCTGATGTCCTTCGGCATCACCGGCGCGCCCCCGGCGATCGCCACCTGCGTCCCGGCCCGGCCGAGCCGCGTGCCGCCCACGGTCGACATGTTCGCCGGGGGAGTGACGGACGGGCTGACCGAAGGAGAAACGCCGGCCTTCGGCGACGCCGATGCGGACGGCGACGGCGACGATGACGGCGACGGCGACGATGACGGATTCGGCGCCGCGAGCGAGACGGGCGCGGTGAGCGCGAAGGACGCGAGGGTCGCGGAGGTGACCAGCAGGGCGCGCCTGACGGTCTGCTTCATGGGTGCGGGCACGTCGGAGAAAGTACCTGGCACACGACGGGAAGTCCCGCCGCCCTCCCCACCCCGGTCACGGAACCGGACACCCTCCGGTGATACTGAACGCATGAAGCTCAGCCGCCCCGTCTCCTGGTTCCTGCTCGCCTTCGGGGTGTGGAGCTGGGTCATCTGGGTCACTTTCGTCAAAAACCTGGTCAAGGACAGCAGCGGGCTCGCGTTCGACGACGGCGACCCCACGGCGTACTTCTGGGTGCACCTGACGCTCGCCGTCGTTTCCTTCGTATTGGGGACGGTCGTCGGGGGTATCGGGTTGCGTGGTCTGCGCGCCCTCGGCAGGTCCGGACAGCCCGGACGGACGCCGTAACCATGGTGATCGTCTTCGCGCTGTTCGCACTGACGGTGATCGTGGCGGCCAACTGGTACCTGTGGCGCCGGCTGTTCCACGACACGACCCGCGGCCCCGGGTGGGCGCGCCGCGGGGGCGCGGGGCTGATCGCGGGCGGCTGGGTCCTGGCGATCGGTGCCCTGGTCGCCGAACGCACGGGCGCGCCCTTCTGGCTCCAACGCGTCCTGGCCTGGCCAGGCTTCCTCTGGCTGGCCCTGTCGATCTACCTCCTCCTGGCCGTGATCGCCGGCGAGGCGGTACGCCCACTGCTCCGCCGCTTCCTGGAGAGGCGAGCGAAGACCACCGCCGAGACGCCGACCCCACACCCCGAGCCGCACCCACACCCGCACCCGGACCAGAAGCCGCTCCCGGTAGGCGCGCCCCACCACGACCGACCGCTGCCCGACGCCCGTGGGGCCGGTGGGTCCGTGCCTGCCGGGACGGGTTCCGACCGGGCCGGGGCCGGTGGGTCCGTGCCTGCCGGGACGGGTTCCGACCGGGCCGGGGCCGACGGTTCGGGTTCCGGCGAGGCCGGGGCCGACGGGGGCGGGGCCGACAAGCCCGCCGCCGACGAGTCCGGCGCCGGGCTCTCGCGGCGGCTCTTCGTCTCTCGGGTTGTCGGTGGGGCGGCGGCCGCGGCTGCTGTCGGAACGGTGGGTTACGGCACCTATGGCGTTCTGCGCGGGCCCCGGGTCAAGCGGGTGGCCGTGCCGTTGGCCAAGTTGCCGCGTGCCGCGCACGGCTGTCGGATCGCGGTCGTCAGCGACATCCACCTGAGCCCCGTCCTCGGCCGGGGCTTCGCGAGGCGGGTCGTCGACACGATCAACTCCACGCAGCCCGACCTGATCGCGGTCGTCGGCGACCTGGTCGACGGCAGCGTCAAGGACCTGGGCCCGGCGGCCGCCCCGCTCGCGCAGCTGAAGGCACGGCACGGCAGCTTCTTCGTCACCGGCAACCACGAGTACTTCTCCGGTGCCGAGCAGTGGGTCGAGGAGGTGCGCAGGCTCGGCCTGAACCCCCTGGAGAACGCCCGCACCGAACTGCCCTGGTTCGACGTGGCCGGCGTCAACGACATCGCGGGCGAGAGCGAGGGCGAGGGCCCCGACTTCACCAGGGCGCTCGGCGACCGTGACACCACGCGCGCGTGTGTGCTCCTCGCCCACCAGCCCGTGCAGATCCACGACGCCGTGCGCCACGGCGTCGACCTCCAGCTGTCCGGCCACACGCACGGCGGCCAGCTCTGGCCAGGCAACCTGATCGCCGCCGCGGAGAACCCGACCCTGGCGGGTCTGGACCGCTACGGCGACACGCAGCTGTACGTGTCCCGGGGCGCGGGCGCGTGGGGCCCGCCCACGCGCGTGGGCGCTCCCTCCGATATCACGGTGATCGAACTGGCGTCGACGCGGACCTGACGGAGAACCTGAGAACGAGCTGTGAAACCCGGCCGAAACAGGACGTGGGTAAGGGTTTTCTCATGTCGACCGATTCCTCTTCCATCGCGTGAAACCCGTGTGATTAGGTGAGCCCGCCGCCATGGGGAGTGGCACTTTTTTTATGGACTGGGCCCGGTCTAGCGGGCCGGGAGGCGGGCACCACCATGCGATCGGTTCGCATGCGGATACTCGTGACGCTGCTGGTTCTCGCGGTCGTCGCAGTGGGCGGCTGGCAGTTGCTGCCCTCGCAGGAAACGAGCGACGCGACCATCAAGGTCGGCACCACGGACACCGTCACCTCGCTCGACCCGGCCGGCGCCTACGACGCCGGATCCTGGGCGCTGTTCAGCAACGTCTTCCAGTCGCTGCTGACGTACGAGCCCGGCGGCGTCTCGCCGGTGCCGGACGCGGCCAAGAGCTGTTCCTTCGCGAAGGGCAGCCTGACCACGTACACCTGCGAGCTGCGCGACGACCTCACCTTCACCGACGGCGGCAAGGTGACGGCCGAGGACGTGAAGTTCTCCTTCGACCGGGTCAAGAAGATCAACTCGGACGTCGGTCCCGCGTCGCTGTTCTCCACCCTGAAGTCGGTGGACGCCAAGGGCATGACCGTCACCTTCCATCTGTCGTCGCCGGACGCCACCTTCCCGTTCAAGGTGGCCACCGGAGCCGGCTCGATCGTCGACCACACCCGCTACCCGGCCGACGCCCTGCGCAAGGGCAACGATGTCGACGGCACCGGCCCGTACGAACTGACGGGGTACTCGAAGGGCAAGAAGGTCGTCCTGTCGCCCAACTCGGGCTACAAGGGCGCGGTGGCCACCGGTGCGCCGATCGAGCTGCGCTACTTCGCCGACCCCGAGGCCCTGGAGAAGGCGTGGAAGGCGAAGGAGGTGCAGGCCGCCACCCGGCAGCTGCCGCCCAAGACCCTCGCGGCGCTCAACGCCAGCGACCCCGACATGCGGGTCACCGAGGCCGACAGCTCCGAGACCCGCAACCTGTACTTCGACACCCGCTCCGGCTCGCCGCTGCACGACACGGACGTCCGCAAGGCGCTGGCCTGGCTGATCGACCGCGATCAGCTCGCGTCCACCGTGTACGACGGGACCGTCGAGCCGCTGTACTCGCTCATCCCGACCGGCATCACCGGCCACACCACCTCCTTCTTCGACAGCTATCCGGCCCCGGACGCCAAGAAGGCGCGCAAGCTGCTGGAGGAGGCCGGCGTCAGCATTCCGGTGAGCTTCACCTACGGCTACGGCCTGGGCAGCGGCTCCGCGGCGGCCGAGGCCGCCGAGCTCAAGCGGCAGCTGGAGGCGAGCGGCCTGTTCAAGGTGAACGTCAAGGGTTACGAGTGGACCGACTTCCAGAAGCGCTGGGCCACCGGCAAACTCGACGCGTACGCCGTCGGCTGGGTCGCCGACTACCCCGACCCGGACACCTTCGCGGCCCCGCTCGTCGGCACCGACTCGACGATGAGCACCGGCTACAGCAACAAGAAGGTCGACAACTACATCGCCCGGAGCCAGCAGTTCGCCGACCGCAGCCGGGTCGACGGCGACTTCCGCGACCTCCAGCAGGTCGTCGCCGAGGACGTGCCGGTCATCCCGCTGTGGCAGCGCAAGGAGTACGTCGTCACCAGCTCGGATGTCGGCGGCGGCCAGTACCTGGCCGACGGCAACGGCGTGTTCCGGCTGTGGAAGCTCGACTGGATCTGAGCCAACTCGCCCCGTGTCACGGGCTTGATCCCGTGAGCGGGCATGCGCACCCACCGCACCGGGCAGGCACCCGACGCGGCACCATGTGACGGAGGTGTGCAGGAGGTGAGGAGGTGAGGAGCGGACGTGCTGAGACGCAACTCCTTCCGGCTGCCCCGGCATCCGGCGTCCGTCGGCCTCGCCCGGCGTCGGGTGCGCGACCATCTCGCCGACTGGGGGCACGGCCCCGAGGACCCGGCGCTGGCCGACGCCGTCCTCGTCGTGTCCGAGCTGACCACCAACGTCGTACGCCACGGACCGCTGCGGGAGCGGGAGTTCGAGGTGGCCGTCACCGCGCTCGGTGACGGCTCCTGCCTGATAGAGGTCTCCGACGAGGGCCGGGCCGAACCCCGGCTGCGGGCGGTCGGGGAGTGGGAGGAACACGGCCGCGGCCTGCATCTGGTGGAGCACATAGCCGCCGCGTGGGGCGTCTGGAGCCGGGGCCGCCACGGCAAGACGGTCTGGGCCCTGGTCACCGAACCCGCCGCACCCTGAGGCCTGTTCAGGGCCTGTCCGGCCGATCACGCCGCAGACGCGGGGGGTGGCCCGCTCCCCCAGAGGGGGTGCCCCCCGCTCACCGGCTCTACCGAGGCACCGCCATCTCCTGCGACCTGCTCGGCCGGACAGGCCCTACTCACACCCCTTCGGCCGTGTCCGCAGGGTCACCGTCACCTCCAGGCCCTCGCCCCGCGCCGTCCGCACGCTCACCTCGCCGCCGTGGGCCCGGACCACGCCCTGCACGATCGCCAGGCCCAGCCCGCTGCCCGCGCCGCCGCCGGCCCGGAAGAAGCGGTCGAAGACCCGCGCCGCGTCCTCCGCGCCCAGCCCCGGCCCCTTGTCCTCGACCGACAGTCGTACGACGCCGTCCGCGCGCTCCAGGGCGAGCCGCACCGGCACCTCGGCCGCCGTGTGCGTACGGACGTTGGCCACCAGGTTGCCCAGCACCTGCCGCAGCCCCGACTCGTCGGCCCACACCAGCACGGCCCCGTCGGCCTCCACCGTGACCGGCCGCCCGGGCTGCTGGGCCCGCAGGTCCTGCGCCGAGTCCCGCACCAGCCGGCTCACGTCGACGTTGCGCAACCGCAGCTCGGGCCGCTGGTCGAGACGGGCCAGGGTGAGCAGCTCGTCGACGAGCCGGCCCATGCGGTCCACCTCGCCGTTCATCCGGTCCCAGGCCCGTCTGCGCTCCCCGGGCTCGACCAGCATCCCCTGCTCCAGCAGCTGGAGATAGCCGCGGATCGCGGAGAGCGGGGTGCGCAGTTCGTGCGAGGCGTCGGCGACGAAGCGGCGCAGCTGGGCCGCGCTGCGCTCGCGCGTGCGGTACGCCGTCTCCACCTGGCGGAGCATGGAGTTCAGGGCGAGCCGCAGCTGCTCGACCTCCTGCGTGGGGTGGTGGTTGGAGGGCACCCGCCGGGTCAGGTCCCCCTCGGCGATCGCCGACGACGTCTCCACCATGTCCTCCAGCGGCCGCATCCGCCGCCGCACGCTGAACAGGGTCAGACAGGCGAGCAGGGCGAGCAGCAGCGTGCCGACGGCGACGTCGAGCTTCAGGGCCTTCGCTATGCCCCTGTGGAGGCCCTCGGTGGAGGTGGCAAGCAGGATGTACGTGCCGTCGGGGAGCCGGGTCGCCGTCGCCCGGTAGTCGGCGCCGTGCACGCTGACGTCGTGCGGGCCGCTGTCGGCGGCGAGGGCGCGCGGGTCGGGCACGGCGTCCGCGAGGCCGTGCTGGGCTTCGGTGGGCCTGATGTCGAAGAGGGTGAGGACCGTGCCCTCGCTGTCGACGGCGGTGAAGATCGAGTCAGGGGTCGGCCGGGCGTCCGTCGCCCGGGGCGCGAAGCGGTCGCTGACGACGCTCAGCACGCTCAGCGAGTCGATCTCCCGCATGGTCAGCTGCGAACTGCCCAGCGAATCACGCATCTTGGTCAGCTGGGCGTCCACCTGGCCGAGCAGATAGTGCCGCATCCCCATGAGGCTGACGGCGGTGGCCACGACGATGCCGAGCGCGAGCAGGAAGACGTTCGCCGCGGTCAGCTTGATCCGCAGGGAGTGGACGCCGTGCCGGTGCGCCCGCCTCATGCCAGCCCGTATCCCACGCCCCGCCGCGTGGTGATCACCGGCGCTCCCAAGCCGTCCAGCTTGCGCCGCAGATAGCTGATGTAGGTCTCGACGACCGTCGACTCCGGCGGCGTGTGCTCGTACTGCCAGACGTGCCGCAGGAGTTGCTCCTTGGGCACGATCCGGCCGCCGTTGCGCACCAGGAACCGCAGCAGCGCGTACTCGGTGGGCGTGAGCTCGACCGAGCGGCCCGCGCGGTGCACGCTGTACGTCGTGTCGTCCAGTTCCAGATCGCCGTACCGCAGCGGCGGCCGCTGCGGGAGGACGTCGGCCGGCCGCGTCCGGCGCAGGACCGCCGCGATCCTCGCGACGACCACGTCGATGTCGAACGGCTTGGTGATGTAGTCGTCGCCGAAGCCGAGGGCGCCGACGATCTCGGCCGGCGCGTCCCGCGCGGTGAGGAAGACCAGCGCCAGTTCCGGCCTGCGGGCGCGCAGTTCACGCCCCAGCGCCCGGCCGTCGCCGTCCGGCAGCATCACGTCCAGCAGCGCGACGTCGGGCCGGGTGCGGTCGGCGAGCGCGAGGGCCTCGCGGACGGTGCCCGCGATCATGACCTCGAAGCGGTGGTAGCGCAGGGCGATGGCGAGGACGTCCGCGATGCTCGGTTCGTCCTCCACGACCAGCACGGTGCCTTGGGCCGTCGTCATGCCCCCAGTATCGGGCGGGCCGCCGACAGCCGGGCCGGAACGGTCTTTGGAGTTCCTTGAGAGTCATGGGCGTGCCGTGTCCACACGCGTGTGCCGCTGTCGATCCTGTTGCCAGGACCTGGGGGGACCATCCGACTCTGCGTGAGGAGCTCGAATCGTGGCGGCATTGGCACGCTGGTGCTACCGGCATCGGCTGGTGGTCCTGTTGCTGTGGGTGGGGGCGCTGTTCGGCCTGGGATTCTCGGCCTCGACGGCGGGCACGGACTACGCGAACGTCTTCTCCCTCCCCGACACGGACTCCAAGAAGGCGTACGACCTGATGGAGAAGGCGTTCCCCGCGCGCGCGGGCGACACCGACACCGTCGTGTGGAAGGTCGACGAGGGCTCGGTCCGCGACAAGGACGTGCAGTCCCGGATCCAGCCCGCGCTCGACGAGATAGCGAAGATGAAGGGCGTCGGCCAGGTCGCCGGCCCGTACGCGGCGGCCGGGGACACGGCCGCGGAGGGCTCGGCGCAGATCAGCGGCGACGGGCGGATCGCCTACGCCCAGATCACCTTCACCGAGCAGGCGAACGCCGTGCCCAAGGAACTCGTCCAGGACGTCGTCGACACCGCTCAGGGCGCCGAACGCGGCGGCCTGGAGGTCGAGTTGGGCGGCCAGGCCATCATGCGGGTGCAGGAACCGCCGACCGGCCTCGCCGAGATGGTCGGCCTCGGGGCGGCCGCCGTGGTCCTGTTCCTCGCCTTCGGCTCCCTCTTCGCGATGCTGCTGCCGCTCGCCATCGCCATCTTCGGCGTCGGCATGGGCCTGTTCGGCACCCAGCTGCTGAGCCATGTCACCGACATCCCCGACCTGGCCCCGCTGCTCTCCTCGCTGATCGGCCTCGGCGTCGGCATCGACTACGCCCTGTTCATCGTCACCCGGCACCGCAAGGGCGTCCTGCGCGGCCTGGACCCCGAGGAGTCGGCGGTCACCGCCCTCGACACCTCCGGCCGCGCGGTGCTGTTCGCGGGCGGCACGGTGTGCATCGCGCTCGCCGGGATGCTGGTCACGAACCTGCGCTTCCTGGACGGCGTCGTCATCGGCACGTCCCTGACCGTGGTGCTGAGCGTCCTCGCCGCGACGACCCTGCTGCCCGCGCTGCTCGGCTTCCTCGGCGGGCGGGTGCTGAGCCGCAGGCAGCGGCGCCGGCTCGAGGCGACCGGCCCCGAGCCGGAGAAGGCGAGCGGCCCGGCGGCGCGCTGGTCGGCCGGCGTCCAGCGTCGGCCCCGGACCGTCGCCGTCCTCGCGCTCGCCGTCATGGCCGTCCTCGCCCTGCCCGTGCTGTCGCTCCGCCTCGGCGCCACCGACCAGGGCAACGACGACGCCACGACGACCACCCGCAAGGCCTACGACCTCCTCGCGGAGGGCTTCGGGCCGGGCTTCAACGGCCCGCTCCAGGTGGTCGTGCAGGGCGGCGACACCACCGCGCTGGTCAAGGACATCGAGGCGACGCCCGGCGTCGCCCAGGCGGCCGCGCTGCCGCCCGCGCAGGGCGTCACGGTCATCCAGGTGGTGCCCACGACCTCCCCGCAGTCCGAGGAGACCGACGCCCTCATCGACCGGCTGCGCGACGACGTCGTCGCCCAGGCGGGGGCCGAGGCCCACGTGGGCGGGGTGACGGCCGTCTCGAAGGACTTCGCGACGGTCACCGGCGACCGGCTGCCCCTGTTCGTCGCCACCATCATCGGCCTGGGCTTCCTGCTGCTCCTGGTCGCCTTCCGCTCCCTGGTGGTGCCGCTGACGGCGGCCGTGATGAACCTGATCGCGGCGGCGGCCTCCTTCGGCGTCCTCGTCGCGATCTTCCAGTGGGGCTGGGGCCTGGAACTGCTCGGCCTCGGCAAGGAGGGGCCGATCAACGCCTTCCTGCCGGTCATCATGCTGTCGCTGCTCTTCGGCCTGTCGATGGACTACCAGGTCTTCCTGGTCAGCCGGATGCACGAGGAATGGGTGCACACGCGCGACAACGCCCGCGCGGTCCGCGTCGGCCTCGCGGAGACCGGCCGGGTCATCAACTCGGCGGCCCTGATCATGGTCTGCGTGTTCCTCGCGTTCGTGCTCAGCGGCGACGCGGGCGCGGCCATGGCGGGCGTCGGCCTCGCCGCCGCGGTCGCCCTGGACGCGTTCATCCTGCGCACGGCCCTGGTGCCGGCCGCGATGCATCTGCTCGGCGACTCCAACTGGTGGCTCCCGGGCTGGCTGGAGAAGCGGCTGCCGCATCTCGCGGTCGAGCCCAAGGAGGAGGCCGCCGCCGCGCCGGCCGAGACGGGCGAGGGCCCGTCCGCCGTCGTCCACGGCTTCGTGCGGGACACGGCCGGCGACCCGGTCGAGGACGCGGTGGTCACCCTCCGGTCCACCGGCGGCCGGGAGCTGGACCGCGTCACGTCCCTGGCCGACGGCTCCTACATCGTCTCGGTCCCGTCCCCGGGGACGTACCTGCTGGCGGCGACGGCCGAGTCGTTCGACTCCCGGGCCCGCCAGGTGACGGTGGCCGGGGAACCGCTGGTGCACGACGTGGAGCTGACGGAGATGTCGGAGGTCAACTGAGAGGTCGGTCGAGCGGTCGACCGGCCTTGCCCGAACGCCCTGCCGGATCCGGCAGGGCGTTCGTCATGCCGGGCAGGAAGTCCGTGAACAGGTCGTGCACCTCCAGGACGAGCGGCCGCAGCACCCGGAACCGGGCCAGCGCCACGCCCCGCGCGGTGAGCCGGGCACCCCGCTGGGCCAGCCGGTAACTGCGCTCGCGCCCTTCCGTACGGTCATAGATCCAGTACATGACGAGGCCCATCTGCGAGAGCCACATCAACTCCGGCAGCACCTCCCGCAGTTCCTCCGGCACCTTCGCCTTCGACCCGGCGAGCACCTCCTTGTGGACGGCGATGGCCTCCACGCGCGCGTGCTCCGACTCGGCGGAGAAAGGGCTCAGCGGGCTGTCCGGGTCGGCCGCGTTCTTGAAGAACTGGACCGCGAACTCGTGGTACGGCGTCGCCACGTCCAGCCAGACCCGCAGCACCCCCGCCAGCCGGGCCTCCAGACTCGTCTCCCGCGCCAGGACGTCCCGGACGGCCGCCCGGTGCTCGGCGGCGAGCCGGTCGTAGAAGCCCTGGATCAGGTGCTCCTTGCCGGCGAAGTAGTAGTACGCGTTGCCGACCGAGACCCCGGCCTCCTTGGCGATGGCCCGCATCGTCGTCTTGTCGTATCCGCGTTCCTGGAACAGCCGCATCGCCGTCTCCAGGATCAGGGCACGGGTCTGCTCGGACTTGCTGACGGGCGCGGCGTCGTCGTGGCCGATGTCGCCACGGTCGGCGCCGCCACGGTCGGCGTCCTCGCCGGGGTTCTCGATGTTCGCAGGCACGGAAGGGAGCCTAACGAGTGGAGCAGGAGCCGTCGGCACAGGTGGGCGGGTGGTAGGCCCAGCCCTGGTGCGGGTCGTACGACCACCCGTCGCCCCGGCGGTACACGCCCCCGCCCCAGCCCGCGCCCTGCCCGTCGCGCCACTTGGCGGCGGCGAGGACCACGGCCCGCGCGACCTTCGCCCCGGCGGGCGTGCTCAGCCGGTGGGACATCGGGCGGTGCTCGCGCAGCGCCCACAGGGTCACGATCCAGGCGGCGGCGCCCGTGTAGACCTGCCCGGAGTCGCCGACGACGGTGATCTCGTCGAGGGTGGCGCGGTGGTCGAGCCCGGGGAAGCGGGCGCAGGCCTCGGCGGAGGCCGCCGGCACGAACTCCAGCGGCACCAGCTGCGGCTGCCGGCCCAGCCAGTCGCGCAGGAACGCGCACAGGGAGCAGTCGGCGTCGTAGAGGACGGTGAGCCCGCGGACCGGGACGCGCAGGGCGTCCCGGTCGACGGAGGCGGCCTGTTCGGCGGCCATGGTCGTCACGCCCCGGCCGTGGGCGCCGAGGGGGTGGCCCAGCCCTGCGGGGCGACCGGCGGGAGCTGCTCCCGCTCCATGATCCCGCGCCGCCGGATCCGGTTGAGCACGTACACGTTGCCCAGGTGCATCGCGCCGAGCACCAGCAGCACCACGCCCACCTTGGTCGACAGGGCCTCGAAGATGCCGCGGGTGTCCTCGATCGTGTCGTCGCCGCTCAGGTAGAGCGCGACGAAGCCGAGGTTGACCAGGTAGAAGCCGACCACCAGGAGGTGGTTGACGGCGTCGGCGAGCTTCTCGTTCCCCTGGAGCACGTCGGCGAGGAAGATCCGCCCGTTGCGACTGAGGGTCCTGGCCACCCAGACGGTCAGTCCGATGCTGACGACGAGGTAGATGACGTAGGCGATGACCGTGCGGTCCATGTTCCCCACCCTTTCGTGAACGCCGGCACGCGAACGCGTGGCCGAACGCGTTCTTGAACACGTTCAAAACGCTGACAGGGAAGACTGTAGACCTGTTTTTGAACACGTTCAACCGGGCGGCTCGACCGGGTCTGCTCACCCGGGTCGGCGTCCGAGCTCGGGCCGCTTGGAGTAGTCCGTGAACCCCAGGACGTTCCCCCACGGGTCCGCGACCTCGACGGTCCACCCGGTGGCCACGGAGAACGGCGGATCGAGCGCGGCGATCCCGGCGCCGGCCAGCCGCCGGGCCGCCGCCCGGGCGTCCGGCACCTCCATCCACACACGCGTGGACGGCCACGCCGGCGGCCGATGCCCGAGCCCGTCCTCCTGTCGCAGCAGAATCCCCGGCGTCTCGCCTCCGACCTTCAGCAACACGATCCCGGCCTCGTCGAGCCGAAACGCCACCGCGAACCCGGCCCGCTCGTAGAAGCCGACGGCCTCGCCGAGATCGCCGACGGGCAGCAGGACGTTGTCGAATCCGAGCAGGTCGTACGACTGGTTGTCTGGCATGCGATCAGATTAGGTACCTGTCGCCCAAACCGGGGCAATCCCACCCCGGCTTCACCGGGACGGTTTTGTGCCGCGGCAACCTCGGCATCCGGGCCCTGATCGACTGCATCCTCTCCACAGCCACCCACCGAGGGCCCCACTCCTTCCGGGAGGGGGCCTTCGGCGTGTGCCCGCGCGGCCTCAGCCGATGGCGATCCGCGTCTGCCAGTACGACTGCGGCGTGACGACCTCGGTGCCGGAACCCGGCAGCTCGTGTCCAGCTGCGGTACAGCGCCGTGGAAGTAGTCGATGCCCTGGACCGAGGGGTGGAAGGGGCCGCTCTCGAAGGGGATGACGGTGATCGTGACGTGGTTCAGTTCGCTGATCTCGTTGGGATGGTGGAGCTGGGCCCGGATCGTGTCGCGGTCGCCGAAGCGCATGCGGAGTGCGGCCTCGTGGATGATCGCCGTGTAGGGCGGGGGCTGTTCGCGGTGCAGGATCTCCTGGCGCCTGATGCGGTGTGAGACGCGGTGTTCGATCTCGTGCGGCTTGAGCGGCGGGACGGTGTGGCCGAACAAGGCGCGGGCGTGGTCGGGGGTCTGGAGCAGGCCGGGGATGTTGATGACGTGGGCCACGCGCAGTGCGGTGGCGTGGTGCTCGACCTCGGTCAGATCCAGGGCGCGAGGGGAGAGGATGTCGCGGCACTCCTCCCACCGGCCGCGCCGACGTTCGCCGGTCAGTGCGGCGAGGGCGTCGATCAAGGGTTCGTCGGTGCAGTCGTAGTGCCGGGCGATGGCGCAGACGCGGTCGGGGCCGACTCCGTAGCGTCCCGCTTCGATGTCGCTCACGCGTGACTGAGTCGCTCCGACCAGTGCCGCGGCCTGGGTCGCGGTCAGGCCGGTGCGCTCGCGCAGCCTGCGCAGTTCGGTCCCGAGACGGCGACGCCTGGCGGTGGGGAGGGGGCTCGACGCCGGATCACTCCTTGAGGTGAGGCGGCTGTCATATCCCCTGGGTACGCTGAATCGACAGGCGAGACTCCGTCCCATGGGAGCACTGATGAGCGCCGCATCCGACGACCGGCAGGACGACGAGCCCGCGTACCGCTGGCCCATCCCGCCCGCCGGCGGCTGGACCGCGGACGACCTCGACCGGATTCCGGGCCTCCCGCCGCACACGGAGTTGATCGACGGGAGTCTTGTCTTCATGAGTCCGCAGACCAGGTTCCACAGTCGGACGATGCGTTTGCTGGACAACGCACTCCTGGCGCAGGCGCCGGAGCACCTGGACGTCGACCGTGAGATGACGGTCAAGCTGGACCCGAAGAACCGCCCCGAGCCGGACGTCGTCGTGTTTTTGGTGGACGCGGTGACCGGCCCGGACCAGACCTGGTACCGGCCCGAGGACATTCTCCTGGCGGTCGAGGTCGTCTCGGACGATTCACGCGAGCGTGACCGTGAAGTCAAGCCCCGCAAATACGCGGCAGCGGGCGTGCCGCACTTCTGGCGGGTCGAGCAGGACGAAGACAAGGGCTTCCCCGTCGTCTACGTCTACGAACTCGACCCGGCCACCAAGTTCTACGGTCTCACCGGCATCTTCCACGACCGCCTCAAGGTCTCCCTCCCGTTCGACATCGAGATCGACCTGACGGCGATCAATCGGCGCGGGAACGGGTCCTGACAGGGAAACGGCTGTGTGACGGGGGTTGTGCGTGGGGCGGAAGCATGAAGGATGAGCACATGTGGATCGAGCTCATCTCCTCGCTGTCGGGGGACGTGGAAGTGGCGGGCGGACCCGGGTGCGAGGAGGAGATGCGGGTTGCGGAAGTGGTGTTGGGGCATTCGCTTCCTGCCGCGTTGAAGGATTTCTGGCGCATGGCCGACGGGGCTCGCGACAAGTTCGGGGCCGGTGTGGTGTGTTCGGTCGGGGAAGTCGTGGATCGGAATCTCGAGTTCCGGAGTTCGGCCGAATTCCGGGGCCTCTACATGCCGTTCGATCCGCTGCTGCTCTTCGGGGAGGTCGGCAACGGCGATCTCTTCGCCTTCGTGGTGAAGCCCGAGCGGTCGGACGTCTTCGTCTGGGATCACGAGACGGACAGTCGGCGGTGGGCGGCGAACAGCCTGGAGGACTATCTTCGGCGGCGGCTCGGGAGCAGGGATCCGGAGTGGTATGCCTAGGGGGCTTCTGATGGATCTCCGCGGCGTCGCGACGCCCGGCACGCACTCTCGCCGCACCGGGCGAAAGCCCTAGTAGCTCCGCTACGAGG
>NZ_JBFAKW010000179.1:0-16613 GCF_040655955.1 Streptomyces sp. NPDC050263
GTCAGGGCCGCCCCACGGTCGTGTCATGTCCGGCGCCGGACAGGTGCGCGTACAGGGCCGTCCCCCGGACCGCCGAACTGCTCGCGGGACGGGGGCGGTGGGGAGGGACTACGCGAAGATCTCCCGCGCCGCGGCTTTGGCGAGCAGCAGCGCGGGCGGCTCGAAGCGGGGGCCGTAGCGGTCGGCGAGTTCGCGGGCCCGGGCTGCGAAGGCGGGCAGGCCGCCCTCGTAGCCGTTGACGTACTGGAGGACCCCGCCCGTCCAGGCCGGGAAGCCGATGCCCAGGAGCGAGCCGACGTTGGCGTCCGGGACGCTGCGCAGCACGCCGTCCTCGACGCATCGGACCGACTCCAGGGCCTCGGCGAACAGCATGCGCTCCTTGAGGTCCTCGAAGCGGACGTCCTGCGCGCGCTCGCCGCCCCGCCCGAAGTGTTCGGTGAGGCCGGGCCACAGGCGGGTACGCCGACCGTCGGCGTCGTACTCGTAGAAGCCGCCGCCCGTGGACCGCCCGGCGCGGTCGAACTCGCCGACCAGGCGGTCGACGACCGCCTCACTGCCGTGCGCCTCCCACGCCCCGCCCTCGGCGAGGACTGCCGCCCTGGTCTCCTCTCGGATCCTGCGCATCAGGGTGAGCGTCAGCTCGTCCCACAGCCGCAGCGGCGCGGACGGGTAGCCGGCCTGGAGGCCCGCCTGTTCGACGGTGGCCGGGGCGATGCCCTCGCCGACCATGGCGGCGGCCTCGTCGAGGAAGGTGCGGATGACGCGGGTGGTGAAGAAGCCGCGTCCGTCGCCCACGACGACGGGCGTCCTGCCGATCTGCCGGGTGAAGTCGACGGCACGCGCGAGGGCCGTGTCGCCCGTCTTCTCCCCCACGACGATCTCGACGAGCCGCATCCGGTCGACCGGCGAGAAGAAGTGCAGCCCGATGAAGTCCGCCGGGCGGTCCACCCCTTGGGCCAGGTCCGTGATGGGCAGGGTGGAGGTGTTGGAGGCGAGAAGCGCGTCGGGGGCGACGACGGCCTCGATCTCGCCGAGGATCCTCTTCTTCAGGGCCGGGTCCTCGAAGACGGCCTCGATGACGAGGTCGGCGCCGACGGCGTCGGAGGCGTCCGCGGTGGGCCGGATGCGCGCGAGCAGCCGGTCGGCTTCGGCACGGCTCGTGCGTCCGCGCGCCACTTCCCTGTCCAGCAGTCGCCGCGAGGAGTCCTTGCCCTGAGCGGCGGCCTCGGCGGTGACGTCCTGGAGGACCACCTCGATGCCCGCCCGGGCGCACGCGTACGCGATGCCGGCGCCCATCATGCCCGCGCCGATGACCACGGCCTTGCGGACCGTGGCGCGCGCCGGGCCCTCGGGGCGGCTGCCGCCGGCCTCGATGTGCTGCATGTCGAAGAAGAAGCCCTTGATCATGTTCTTCGACACCTGGCCGGTGACCAGCTTCGTCAGGTACCGCGACTCGATCGTGAGCGCCGTGTCGATGTCGACCTGGGCGCCCTCGACGGCGGCCGCGAGGATGGCACGGGGCGCGGGCAGGTTCGCGCCCCTCACCTTGGCGCGCAGGGTGGCGGGCAGCGAGGGGAGCACGGCGGCGAGCGGTCCGGCGGCCGGGGTTCCGCCGGGCAGCTTGAACGCCTTGCCGTCCCAGGGCTGTACGGCGTCGGGGTGTGCGGTGATCCAGGCACGGGCCGCAGCGAGCAACTCGTCGTGCGTCGCGGCGAGTTCGTCCACGAGGCCCGAATCGACGGCTGCGGCGGGGGTGAAGGTGCGGCCGTCCAGCAGGATGCTCTCCAGGGCCCGCGTGACACCCAGCATCCGGACGGTGCGGGTGACGCCGCCCGCGCCGGGCAGCAGCCCCAGGGTGGCCTCGGGCAGACCGATCGTCGAGCCCTTCACGTCGAGGGCCACGCGGTGGTGGCAGGCCAGGGCGATCTCCAGGCCGCCGCCGAGCGCGGCGCCGTTGATCGCCGCGACCACCGGCCGGCCCAGTGTCTCCAGGCGGCGCAGATCGGCCTTGACGCCTTCGATGAACGCGAAGAACGCGGCGGCCTGTCCGGGCCCGGTGGCCAGCATGTCGTTGAGGTCGCCGCCCGCGAAGAAGGTCTTCTTGGCGGAGGTGACGATGACGCCGCTCACGCTCTCGCGTTCGGCCTCGAGGCGGTCCACGGCGGCGCGCATCGACGCCGCGTAGGCCTCGGTCATGGTGTTGGCCGACTGCTCCGGGTGGTCCAGGGTCAGTACGACGACGCCGTCGGCGTCCTGCTCCCAGCGGATGGTGCTGTTCATCGACTGCCCTTTCACACACGCTCGATGAGGGTGGCCACGCCCATGCCGCCGCCGATGCACAGGGTGACCACGGCGCGGCGGGCGCTGCGGCGCTCCAGCTCGTCGACCATGGTTGCGGTGATCATGGCGCCGGTGGCTCCGAGGGGGTGGCCCATGGCGATGGCACCGCCGTTGACGTTCAGCTTCTCGTCGGGGATGCCCATGTCCTTGGCGTACTTGAGCGCCACGGACGCGAACGCCTCGTTGATCTCGAACAGGTCGATGTCGTCGACCGTCAGACCGGTGTGCGCGAGCAGCTTGCGGGTCGCGGGGGTCGGGCCGGTGAGCATGATCGTCGGGTCCGCGCCCGAGGTGGCCGTCGCGACGATCCGGGCCCGCGGGGTCAGCCCCAGTTCGCGGCCCGCCCGTTCGCTGCCGATCAGGACGAGGGCGGCGCCGTCCACGATTCCGGAGGAGTTGCCGCCGTGGTGGACGTGGTCGATCTTCTCGATCCAGTGGAACTTCTGCAGCGCGACGGCGTCGAAGCCGCCCAGGTCGCCGATGGTCGCGAAGGACGGCTTCAGCTTGGCGAGCGCCTCCACCGTCGTGCCGGGCCGCATGTGCTCGTCCCGGTCGAGGACGAGGAGCCCGTTCTGGTCGGTGACCGCGACGACGGACTTGGCGAAGTAGCCGCCGGACCAGGCAGCCGCGGCGCGCTCCTGGGAACGTACGGCGAACGCGTCGACGTCCTCGCGGCTGAAGCCCTCGATGGTGGCGATCAGATCGGCGCCGATGCCCTGCGGCGCGTAGTACGTGTCGTAGCTGGTCGCCGGGTCGTTGTACCAGGCCCCGCCGTCCGACCCCATCGCCACCCGGGACATGGACTCCACACCGCCGGCGAGCACGAGCTGTTCCCAGCCCGAACGGACCTTCTGGGCCGCCACGTTGACCGCCTCCAGACCGGAGGCGCAGAACCGGTTGAGCTGCACGCCGGCCACCGTGTCCGGCAGCCCGGCCGCCAGCGCGGCCGTGCGAGCGATGTCGGAGCCCTGGTCGCCGACGGGGGACACGACGCCCAGCACGATGTCCTCGATACGCCCCGGGTCGAGGTCGGGGTGGCGTGCGCGCAGAGCGTCGATCAAGCCGGTGACCAGTGAGATGGGTTTGGTGCCGTGCAGGGCGCCGTTGCGCTTGCCGCGACCGCGCGGGGTGCGGATCGCGTCGTATATGTAGGCCTCGGTGCTCATCGTCTTCGCTCTCCTCGGCTTCGGCGTACGTGTGATCGACCTAGCGATCGCTAAGTTAACAGACGTCGATGCTGCTCATCGAAGCCGCATTCATGAACACTTCCGCGCGAACCCGTCATGGACCTGCGGCGATTGTCGCCTTACGCTGATGAGCGAGCGCTAGGTAAACTTCACGGTCCTGGCAACCCCGACGAACGGCAGCGCATGAGAGACGGCACCATCACGCCCGGCGGCATCGGCGTCCTCCGAGACGGCGCCGTGCTGCGCCTCACCCTCGCCCGCCCGGACCGGCTCAACGCCCTGGGCACCGCCGGATTCGCCGACCTCGCCGACGCCGTCGACGAGGCGGACGCGGACGACGGCGTCCGTGTCATCGTGCTGACCGGCGAGGGACGGGCGTTCTGCGCCGGCGCCGACCTCGACACCGTCGTGGACGCGCACACGGTGGAGGCCGCCGGCCGTGCGGCGCTCGCCGTGCGCCGTACCGACAAGCCGGTACTCGCCGCGGTCAACGGCGCCGCGGCGGGCGCCGGCTGTTCACTCGCCCTCGCCTGTGACCTGGTGCTGGCCCGCCGCTCCGCCTACTTCCTGCTCGCCTTCGCGGGGGTGGGGCTGATGCCGGACGCGGGCGCGACCGCGGTCGTCCCGGCTGCGATCGGCCGGGCCCGCGCGATGCGGATGGCCCTGCTCGGAGAACGGATCCCGGCGCCCACGGCGGCGGAGTGGGGCCTCATCGGGGAGGCGGTGGACGACGCCGACTTCGACGGGGCGGTGGCCTCCATGACCGCCCGGCTCGCGTCGGGACCACCGCTCGCGTACGCCCGGATCAAGGGGGCGGTCAACGAAGCGGCGCTTCCGGAGCTGACGCGTGCCCTGGAGACCGAACGGCAGGGGCAGGCCGCGTTGCTGCGCAGCGGCGACTTCGCGGAGGGCGTCGCCGCGTTCCGCGACCGCCGGGACGCGAAGTTCACGGGGAGGTAGGGCCCGCTTCCAGGTGGCCCTGCGCCGACGGGTCGTCCGCGATCAGCGCTCAGCGCTCAGCGCTGCGGACGGTGGCCCACGGTGAAGAGCGCGATGGTGACGTAACGCTCCGCGATCTCCTGTGGGGTCAGCGGGCCGTCGGGGCGGTACCACTGGGCCACCGCCTGGCACATCGAGAGAACGGCGCGGCCGGCGTCCACCGGTACCGGGACGGTGAAGACCGCGGCCCGCGAGCCGTCGCGCACGGCGTCGCGCAGCAGCCCTTCGAGTTCGTCGCGCAGGTCCACGTACCGTTCCCGGTTGCCGCTCTCCAGGCTGCGCGTCTCGGTGTCGAGGAAGGCGAGCGGGGCCCGATGGGTCATGAACAGCACGATGCACTCGACGAGCGCGCAGAAGCGGTCGACGGGGTCCTCGCCCGCCTCCTCGACCGCCGAGCGGCAACGGCCGAGGACGGCCCTCAGGGAACCGAGCAGCAGTTCCACGAGGATGGCCTGCTTGTTGGCGTAGTGATAGTAGAGAGCCGGTACGGTGACGCCCACGCGGCGGGCGAGGTCACGGACGGTGGTGGCGTGGTAGCCCTGCTCCACGATGGCGTCGAGGGCGTGCGCGAGGATCGGCGGCAGCTCCAGCGTCCCGTAGACCCGCCAGTCCGTGTGCCCGTCCGCGCGCAGGTCCGCGACCGTCTCCGCCATGGCTGCCCGGCTCCCCGTGTCGACTGAACTAGCGTTCACTACACCTCACGAGTCTACGGGTTCCCGTCCTGCCCGGGCACGGACTCCCCGAAGGGGGACTGTCGCCGCCGCCGATCGTGACGCGCAGCTTCACTGCGGGCTCGAACTGCCGGTGTGTCCGGCCGAGCGAAATCGCGTACCGCGTCGGCTCGCCGGGGATGACGGGCTCGGCGTTCCCCAGGCCGCCCGCAACTGCGCCCGCGGGAAGGCCTGCACGGGTGATGCCGGCCCTCTTCGCGTGTCGCGCTCCTCCTCGTGCCGATCTCCCCCGTTCCGGTCGGCCGGATGACCGCGAGAGGTCTGAGGAACAATTCGACCTCGTCGGCGCCGGGCGAAGGCGGCCGCCGCAGATCTCGACCACCACGGGGCGCCCTCGCATTCCCCATGCTCGGGCTCCGCCACCTGCACCGCCCCCTCCTCCGCCGCCGTGAAAGAACGGATACGCTGAACACGAGAAGTCGGGTTCTCATGTGTTTGGGATAGTTTCGGGCAGGTAGGAGGTGAGGGGGTACGTGACCAGCCTGCTCTGGGAAACGGGGAATCTGCCTGCGGCCTTCACCACCTTCGTGGGCAGGCGGAGCGACATCGCCGAGATCCGCCGCATCCTCGGCTCGGCCCGGCTGCTGACGCTCACCGGAGTGGGCGGCGTGGGCAAGACTCGATTGGCGCTCGAAGCCGCCTCCGCGTCGAGGAAGGCTTTCCCGGACGGGACATGGCTCGTCGACCTGGCACCGCTGCGGGAACCGTCGTCGGTGGCGAGCGCGGCGGCGACCGCGGTGGGGATCGCGGACCTGGGCGTCAGGCCCACCCTGGACCAGCTCGCGGGCCATCTGGCCGGGCGCCGGGCGCTGATCGTGCTGGACAACTGCGAGCACCTGGTCGAGGCCTGCGCCGAGCTGGCGGGCAGGCTGCTGTCGGCCGGTCCCGAGCTGCACATTCTGGCGACCAGCCGCCAGACGCTGGGCATCGCGGGTGAACACGTCCTGATCGTGTCACCCTTGTCGGTGCCGGACGAGGCGGTGGAACTCCTGCGGGACCGGGCCACCGCCCTGCGGCCCGGCTTCCGGATCACCGACGCGAACTGGGACGCGGTCACCCGGCTGTGCGAGGGCCTGGACGGTCTGCCGCTGGCCATCGAGCTGGCCGCTTCCCGGCTGCGTACCCTCACCGTCGAACAGGCGGCGGACCGCCTGGAGGACCGCTTCACCCTGCTCACCGGCGGCAGCCGGACCGCGCGACCGCACCAGCGCACACTGCGCGCGCTGATCGACTGGAGCTACGAGCTGTGCGGCCCCGCCGAGCGGCTGCTGTGGAGCCGGCTTTCGGTGTTCACCGGCAGTTTCGCCCTCGACGCGGCCGAGGAAGTCTGCGCCGGCGAGGGTGTCCCCCGGCACGAGGTGCTGGACCTCCTGGACCGGCTGGTCTCCCAGTCCGTGGTCCTGACCACCGACTACGAGGGTCTGCCGCGCTACCGGCTGCTGGAGACCATCCGCCGGTACGGCCGCGAACGGCTCGCCGAATCCGGCGAGGAGGAACACCTGCTGCGACGCCACCGCGACTTCTACCTCACCCTCGCGTCACACATCGCCGACCACTGGTACGGCCCCGGCCAGGAGAACGCCCTGGCCCGTCTGCGCGCCGAGCACGCCAACCTGCTGGTGGCACTCGACTGCGCCGGAGACCCGCAGGCCACCCTCGCGCTGGCGGCGGCACTGCGCTTCCACTGGTGCGCGGGCGGCTTCCTCGGCGAGGGCCGACGACGGCTCGACCGGGCCCTGAAGGCCGCACCCGAACCGACCCCGGCCCGGGCCCGGGCCCTCTGGGCCGCCGCCTGGGTGGCACTGCTCCAAGGCGATCACTCGACGGCCGACGAGTGGCTGGCCGAGGCCGGGGAGCTGGGCGAGCGGCTCGACGATCCGGTGGTCGGCGCGTACGTCACGGGCCTGCGCGGCTCATCGGCACTGTTCCAGGGGCGGCTGGAAGAGGCCGAGTCCCTCTTCGAGCACGCGATCGCCACGCACCCGGCGGACGACGGAGGAGCCGTGGCGGTCTTCGTGCTGTTCCAACTGGCCGCCACCCGGACCCACCTCAGGAAGCCGCACGCGGCGGAGACCGGCGGGCGGGCGGTCGTCCTGGCTGCGGCGCACGGGGAGAGGTGGGGACGTGCGCACGCGCTGTGGGCGCTGGGCTACGACGCCTGGGCGCGCGGTGACCGGGAGGCGTGCATGGCACTGACCCGGGCCGGGCTCGAGATCGAGCGCGGCTTCAACGACTACATCGCCACCGCGCTGATGCTGGAGCTGCTCGCCTGGGCGACCGCCTCCAGCGGCGAGTACGAGCGGGCGGGAGGGTTGCTGGGAGCCGTACGCGGCCTGTGGCAGGACATCGGCACCGACATCTCCGCGTTCGGCCCGCAGATGGCCGAGTACCACGTGCGGTGCGAGGAGTCGGTCCTGGGGGCGTTGGGCCGGGCGGCGCACGAGCGGGCACTCACCGTCGGCGGCGCCCACGACAGCCCCGCCCGAGCCGTCGACCACGCCCTGAGCACCGACGGCGACAGCGACCCCGAACCGGCCGCCCCCGCCACCGCCCTGAGCCCCCTGACCCGTCGTGAACGGGACGTGGCCGCGCTGGTGGCCAAGGGCATGAGCAACCGTCAGATCGCTGCGGCGCTCGTCCTCTCCCGGCGCACGGTGGACGGCCATGTCGAGAACATCCGGGCCAAGCTCGGCTTCGGCTCCCGTGCCCAGATCGCGGGCTGGTGGGCGGCCAACCAGCCACCCCTTTCATAAGGCCCACATAAAAACCCCGTAAGAATACCCATGGGCTGGGGCTGAGCCCTGCCCCGATTCTTGCGGGACGACGCCACATCGAGGCGGACCGGGCCGATTGCCACGGTCCGGCCCGCCTCAGTGTCCTGTGGCGCCAAGGCGACAGGGTCCGGGCAGCCGGGCCCTGTCGCGGAATCCGTACCCGACAGTTGCTGGCCTGGTGCCGCGAAGCCTCCCTGGCATGCCTCGGCAGGTGACCTTGCACAGCCTCCCCCATCCTCCTGGCCACCGGCCGGGCGCCGCCCCGCAGCCGTCGAACCGGATGCCCGCGTACCGCTTCGAAAGGGAAACCATGCGAAGAAAGAACAGGGCCAAGGCAGTCCTTGCCACCGCCCGCGCCGTGATCACGCCGCGCCGTGACACAGCCGCTCCGGCCGCGCTCCGGCTCGTCCGCGCGGGTGCCCCGCTGGGGAGCCGGCGCACGGCCGCCGGCCTGGTCGCCGTATCCCTCGTCCTGGGCGCAGGGGTGCTGACCACCGCCGCGCCGGCGCAGGCCGAGATCACCAGCGGCCTGCTGCTGCGCTACAAGCTGGACGAGACGTCCGGCACGGTCGCGCACGACTCCTCGGGCAACGGCCGCGACGGCACGGTCAACGGCGCCACCGGCTGGGCCGGCGAAGGCATGGCCTTCAACGGCTCCGACACCTACCTCAAGGTGCCGAACAACATCATGGCCGGGCTCAACTCCATCACCGTCGACTTCGACGTGTGGATCGACCCGACCATGGGCAAGCCCTACTTCCTCTACGGGTTCGGCAACACCAGCGGCGGCAACGGCAACGGCTACCTGTTCTCCACCGGGAACCAGTTCCGCACCGGGATCACGACGACGAACTACTCCGCCGAGCAGAACACCCGCCCCTCCACCTCGTACCAGCTGGCGCGCGGCATGTGGAAGCACGTCACGTACACCCAGACCGGCAACACCGGCATCCTCTACGAGAACGGCGTGGAGAAGGCCCGCAACACCAACGTGACGATCACCCCGGGCTCGATCGGCGGCGGGACGACCACCGCGGACTACATCGGCCGTTCCCTGTACACCAACGACCTCTACTTCAAGGGCCGGATGCGGGACTTCCGCGTCTACAACCGGGCTCTGTCCACCTCCGAGGTGAATGCCGTCGCCACGGGGACGGAACAGGAATGGGAGCAGCTCCAGGCTCTGGCCTCCTACAACGAAGCCCTTGTGGCGTTCGACGACCCCGACATCGGCCCCGTCGTCATCTTCCCGTCGGACTACACCGGCGACATGGACCACCTGTCCACCCCGCCCGACTGGACCAACGAGTTCGGGCAGGCTCCCACCGACTGGCCCACCCCCACCACCGCGAAGAGCCCGCTGTTCACGCTCGATCAGATCAACGACATCCAGGACGCGGTCACCGCGGCTGTGCAGCCCGACGGTGACGCCACCACGTACCAGCTGAACGTCCACTACGACGGGATGCGTGACCGGGTGGTGGCCGAGACCAACGCCCCGGCATCCGTCACCGACCCGCTGGCCGCCCAGTACGCCGACAAGCTCGTGATCGAGGAGTACACCCTCGACCTCCCGGCGACCGGCAGGTGCGCCGAGGACCAGAGGACCGTGGGCAAGGTGCTGGCGGACGAGGCCGGGCCGGCGGACGGTCTCCAGGACGCGGCGACGAAACTGCAGTGGCAGCAGGTCCAGGCCCTCGCCGACTACAACTGCGCGCTCGCGGCGTTCGACGACCCGAACATCGGACCGGTGCTCGTCTTCCCCTCGGACTACAGCGGCGACATCAACGACGTGCAGCAGCCGCCCGGCTGGACCTCCGAGTACGGGGACATCCCGGCCGACTGGCCCACCCCCACCACGGTGAAGAGCCCCCAGTTCACCCTCGCCCAGATCACCGACATCCAGGACGCGGTCGTCCGGCAGGTGTCGGCGGACGGCGACACGACGGCCTACAGCCTCGCTGTCCGCTACGACGGGATGCGCGACCGGATCGTGGTGCAGACCGACGCCCCGGCATCGGTAACCGATCCGCTGCTCACCGCCTATCCGAACAAGATCGTGATCGAAACGCCCCCCGACCCCATTCCGGCCGATCTCTCCAACACCTCGGCCCTCGTCGAATAGCCGACCACCCCGCATCATTCGCGCCGTCATCGGCGTGAGCCAGAAAGGACGAGCTATGAGAATTCCCCTCCTCGGGGCATTCCGCGGAAACAGACACCGCCACGGCGGTCGCACGCGGACGAGATTCCTGGTGCCGATGCTCGCGGTCACCATGCTGGCCGGCCTCATCACCTTCCTCGCGCCGCCGCAACCCGCCTCGGCGGGAGTGGAGGACTTCCGGCCCGTCACCTACAACATGCAGGGCGGAAACACAGACGCCGCCAGCAAGTGGCAGACCGACGTCCCGCAGATGGTCAACGCCGGGTACAACATCATCGCGCTGCAGGAGGCCGGCCCTCGGCCACCGGCAGCCTCACGCCTGGTGTGGACGTCCCGCTACCTGGGAGAGACCAACGCATGGGCGGGTTGGCGCGTACAGGAATACGAATGGGACCCGTTTCCGCGGAGCGTCAACCTGCCATGGCACATCTACTGGCTGCGTACCGACTTCGGCGGCAACCGGGTGAACCTGGCCATCATCACCCCGTTCGACTCCCCCGAAGTGTTCCTTGTCCCGCCCGCTTTCTACGGTAGAAACGGGCTTCCGAGTTCCCGGCCGGCGCTCGGTATCCGCGTGGACCAGACGCTCTTCTTCACCGTGCACGCGATGTCGGGCAACGGCGCGGGCAATGACGGCCCGGACTTGCTGTCGAGGATCGCGGGGGTGGCGGGAACCCGCCAATGGGCCGCGATGGGCGACTGGAACCGCGAACCCCGCAACCTCGTGGTACGCCGCGGCTGGCACAAGTACACGGCCGGCCGCCCCACCCACATCAACACGAACCCCGGCCCGAACACCGTGAACCGGGAACTCGACTACATGGTGTCCAACGCGCGGATCACCGGCTACGGGGGCTATGCCCACGGATACAGCTCCGACCACCTGTCCGTCGCCTTCAACCGGATGGCCGCGAATGCCGATGTCCAGCTGCTCAACGCCCATGACGGCAATCGCGCCTGGCAGTTCGCCACCGATCTCGGCCAGACGTACATGGTCGTCGGCAACACCACCGCCGGTAAGTACGGCCACTTCAGGCTCCAGCCCCGGGGCAGCGGGTTCTACAGGATCTACAACAACACAACCAAACTCTGTCTGAGGGACGGACCGTACGGCAGCGTCATCCAGTCCGTCTGCAACAACGACGACGAGGAGCTCTTCGATCTGAGGGGCTGGAGCGACACCCCCCAGATCCAGATCAAGCTGAAGAATCGGAACACGTGCCTGGGAGACGACCCCGCCTTTGGCTGGGGATCCCAGATCATCACCACCGACAGTTGCAGCGGGGGTGAGACCCGCCTCAACTTCCGCTTCGACTACGACCCCGGACCGGGAGCGGCGAGGGTGGTGTTCTAGACACCGACGCCCGAGGCACAACTGAACACCAGGCAGGGGCCCGGGGTCACCCGGGCCCCTGCCCGCGCTCCGTCGGCGGGTGGGTCACCGGCGGTGGGCGCCGGCGTTCTCCATGACTCGCCCGGCCGGCCGACGGCCGCGGTGCAGGGCGTCGGCGACCAGGTCGGTGCACTCCGCGGCGCGAACCCGGCCGGCCCGAGGCCGCCACGGCGGGTCGGTTCCACGCCACCCACGTACTGTCGAAGTCCCAGGTCAGCGCCATGGCCAAGCACCTGGACGCGCAGGTCACCACGTTCCGCAACCGCCCCCTGGACGTCACCTCCAGCTCGGACGGCGCATGGCTGGCTCGTCTTCCTGCGTTCCCTGGCCGCTCGCGGTCCGTCCGGCGTCCAGTTGGTCGTCCCCGACGCCGAAGTCCGCCCAGCCGTGGGTGGCCACGCCGCTGCGGACCGTCTTCGAACAGCCCGATACGACGGCTGTCCTCCATACACCACTCCAGCGGACGTGACCTCGCCACGTCGCAATCCCTCCTCCGGATTCCTCCTGACATGGCGCAACTGACCAGTGCGCCGACTCTCTGCGCCGGCATCTGGTGGCCGACCAGGATTTCGGGGATGCTCTGTTCAGCGGGCCGCAACAGGGGTCTCCACTCCCGAACCCGCATGTAAGCGAACCGTGCCCGAGCCTGGGATTGAGACGCGAAGTGTTCACGACGCTCACCACGAACGCCTCCGCGCTTCCGGTGAACCGTCCCACAGGCAGCGTCTCCACGGCAGGACCACCGCTGGAAGCCGAACCAGCACTGGTGTCACCGTTCGTGTTCGCGCAGATGATCATTACATCCCCGCCCCGGACACGGAAGCCTCAGGCCGATCCACGCCCGCGCCGGACGCACCTGACACTCCGTCGGAAAAGTCGGCATCCGGTCAGCGTCAGTACCGGCGGAACCCGCCCCCCGCCGCCGTGAACCGCCAAGATCGTTGACTGGCCCCACCCAGCCTGACCTGCAAAATGGAGGTCAGGGGCTCATATCCCAGCTTCACAGGAGGTATCCGATGAAGATGCTGATCAACGTTCCGGAGACCGTGGTCGCCGACGCGCTGCGGGGCATGGCGGCCGCCCATCCCGAGCTGATCGTCGACGTCGAGAACCGGGTGATCGTGCGGCGGGACGCTCCGGTGGCCGGGAAGGTGGCGCTGGTGTCCGGCGGCGGGTCCGGGCACGAGCCGTTGCACGGGGGGTTCGTCGGGCCCGGGATGCTCTCGGCGGCCTGCCCCGGTGAGGTGTTCACGTCGCCGGTGCCGGACCAGATGCTGCGTGCCGCGGCGGCCGTGGACAGCGGGGCCGGTGTGCTGTTCGTCGTGAAGAACTACACGGGCGACGTGCTCAACTTCGACATGGCGGCCGAGTTGGCCGAGGACGAGGGCATCCAGATCGCGAAGGTCCTGGTCGACGACGACGTCGCCGTCACCGACAGCCTCTACACGGCCGGGCGGCGGGGCACGGGCGGAACGCTGTTCGTGGAGAAGATCGCGGGGGCCGCCGCCGAGGAGGGGCAGCCGCTGGAGCAGGTCGAGGCACTGGCCCGGCAGGTCAACGAGAACTCGCGCAGCTTCGGCGTGGCGCTCAGCGCCTGTACGACGCCGGCCAAGGGCAGCCCGACCTTCGACCTGCCGCCCGGTGAGCTGGAGCTGGGCGTCGGCATCCACGGGGAACCGGGGCGGGAGCGGCGGGCGATGATGACGTCCGGGGAGATCGCCGACTTCGCCGTCCAGGCGATCCTGGACGATCTCACGCCCCGCAACCCCGTCCTCGTGCTGGTCAACGGCATGGGTGCGACGCCGTTGCTGGAGCTGTACGGCTTCAACGCCGAGGTGCAGCGGGTGCTGGCGCAGCGCGGGGTGGCCGTCGCCCGTACGCTCGTCGGCAACTATGTGACGTCCCTCGACATGGCCGGCGCTTCGGTGACCCTGTGTCAGATCGACGAGGAGCTGCTGCGGCTGTGGGACGCGCCGGTGAAGACCGCCGGACTCCGCTGGGGCGTGTGAGGCGGGAGTCAGGGCAGGCGATCGGACATACCCGACCATGCAAGGAGATCCAGTGCTCGACGCCGACTTCTTCCGCCGTTGGATGACGGCGACCGCAGCGTCCGTGGACCGTGCGGCGGACCGGCTCACCGCCCTCGACTCGCCCATCGGGGACGCCGATCACGGCAGCAACCTCCGGCGCGGCTTCGCCGCGGTGACGGTGGCGTTGGAGAAGGAGGCGCCCGGGACGCCGGGCGCCGTTCTGGTGCTCGCGGGCCGCACGCTGATCTCGACGGTCGGCGGGGCCTCGGGGCCGCTGTACGGCACGCTGCTGCGGCGCACCGGGAAGGCACTCGGGGACGCCGACGCGGTGGACGAGGCACGGTTCGCCGAGGCGCTGCGCACGGGCGTGGACGCCGTCATGCAGCTCGGCGGCGCCGCGCCGGGCGACAAGACCATGATCGATGCGCTGGTGCCGGCCGTGGACGCCCTCACCGACGGCTTCGGCGCCGCCCGGGCCGCCGCCGAGCAGGGCGCCGAGGCGACGACGCCGCTCCAGGCCCGCAAGGGCCGGGCGAGCTATCTCGGCGAACGCAGCATCGGCCACCAGGACCCGGGCGCGACCTCGTCGGCCCTGCTGATCGCCGCGCTCGGCGAAGCCGACGACGCCCACCCTGCGGACGGGGAGTGAGTGACGTGCCGGTGAGCGACGAGAAGCTGGTCGGGATCGTGCTGGTCTCGCACAGTGCGGCGGTGGCCACGGCCGTCGCCGAGCTGGCGCGGGGGCTGACGGGCGGCGGCCCGGCCGTGCCGGTCGCGGCGGCGGGCGGTACGGAAGGCGGCGGGCTGGGCACCAGCGCCGAGCTGATCTGCGCGGCGGCCGCCTCCGTTGATCGAGGCGCCGGGGTCGCGGTGCTCGCGGATCTGGGCAGCGCCGTTCTCACGGTCAAGGCGCTGCTCGCGGAGGGCGACGAACTGCCCGACACCGCCCGCCTGGTGGACGCCCCGTTCGTCGAGGGCGCGGTGGCCGCGGTCGTCACGGCGGCGACGGGTGCCGACCTCGACACGGTGGAGGCGGCGGCCGCGGAGGCGTACGCCTACCGCAAGGTGTGACCGCACCGGACGTGACGCGGGCTCAGCTCACGCCCTCCGCCGCCACCGCGAGGGCCGCGCGGATCGCCTCCGCCAGTTCGGCCCGTACCGTCGCCGGGTCCGTGGCGGTGTCGGCGGCGCGCCACGCGTGGTGCTCCACGGCGGCGCGCAGGGCCGCGTTGAACATCGCCGCATGGATGGCCGGCCGGAAGTCCCCGGCCGGAAGTCCGGCCCGGTCGGCGAGGGCGCGGGCGAAGGCCGGCTCGGCCTCGTCGTAGGTCTGGAGCCAGACCGCGCGCAAGGCCGGCTCGGTGCGGGCCAGCCGGACCAGGGCGCCGACGGTGGCCGGGTCGGGGCCGCCGACGAGTCGCTGGTCGGTCTCCAGCCGCCGGGCGAAGGCCTCTCCCAGGGGGCGGCCCTGCTCCCACTCGCGCAGGCAGGCGGCGATCGCGTCGATGCCGGCCGTGAGGAGCGGGCCCACACAGCTCTCCTTGCTCGGGAAGTACCGCCAGACAGTCCGGGCGGAGACCCCGACCGCCTGGCCGATCTGCTCGCCGGTGGTGGCCGCGACGCCCTGGTCGACGAACAGGTCCACCGCGGCGCGGGCGATCTCCAGACGGATCTCCGCCTTGCGTTCCTCGGTCAGGGGCGGTCGGCCCGTGCGTCCGTGGGATGCGGTCATGCAGTCCTCCGGTCTCGGTCACCTTCCACGAACTCTGTGCGCCCAACTCTGTGCGCCGAACTCTGTGCGGCGAATTTCGTGCGCCTCAAATTCTTCACCACGACTTTATGTCACTTACAGACATTAAGTCGTAGGGTTGCCGACAAGCACTCCCCGGGGATGCCCCCCACCTCGCACCTCGCACCTCGCACCTCGCACCTCGCACCTCGCAGCAGACTAGGAGCACCTCATGGCCACTGGACTGGAAGGCCGCAGCATCGTCGTCACCGGAGCGGGTTCGGGCATCGGCCGCGCCACCGCCCTGGCCTTCGCCGCGGAGGGGGCGCGGCTCCTGGTGGCCGACCTCGACGCCGAGAGCGCGCAGGCCGTCGTCAAGGCGATAGAGGAGGCGGGCGGCACGGCCGTCGCGGTCACCGGCGACCTCAGCGAGCAGGCCGTCGTGGACGAGGTGGCCGCCACCGCGGTGGAGCGGTTCGGCGGGGTGGACGTGCTGGTGAACAACGCCGGGATCATGGACCGCATGTCGGCGCTGGCGGACGTGAGCGACGCGGAGTGGGAGCGCGTCATCCGGGTCAACCTCACCGCCCCCTTCCTGCTCACCCGGGCGGTGCTGCCGCACATGCTGGCCGCCGGCAAGGGCGTGATCGTCAACACGGCGTCCGAGGCGGGTCTGCGGGGCGGGGCGGCGGGCGCGGCGTACACCGCCTCGAAGCACGGCGTGGTGGGGCTGACGAAGTCCCTCGCGGTGATGTACCGGGGCAAGGGCATCCGCGCCAACGCGATCGCGCCTGGCGCCACGAAGACCGCGATCGTCGTGGAGGCCGACCAGGAGGCGGACGGCCCGGCGACGATCGCCAAGCACTTCGTCAACGTCGGCCGGCTGGCCGAGCCCGAGGAGCAGGCCGCCGCGATCGTCTTCCTCGCCTCGGACGCGGCGAGCAACGTCAACGGCGTGATCCTGCCGGTCGACGACGGCTGGTCGGCCGTCTGACGGCCCTCGGGTCGTCGGACACACCGCACGTCGGACGGCGACTCGGCCACCCCCTCCGGCTGTCCGACCGACGGCGGCCGCCGGGTCCCTGGCCCCACGGCCCGGGATCCGGCGGCCACCGCACGAAGGCCTCCGCCACGCCCTCCCGATCCCCCTGGTCCCCGTGGTCCCAGTAGTCCCTCTAGGCCCGTACTTCGCGGGTCGTTGATTCGTATGGTGTGACCGGTCCGGGGGTGTCCTCGGGCCGGGGTGTGGCGTTGGGTGGGGTGTGT
>NZ_JBFAKW010000180.1:0-16502 GCF_040655955.1 Streptomyces sp. NPDC050263
TACGTCCAGTACGAGGACTTCCGGCCGGCACACCGAGAGCACGCACCGGACGCCGCTCCTTGACGGGCAAACGTTGCCTGCCGCGGCACTAGTCCGGGCGGCACGCGGCGGGAATCGCCGGTCGGCGGACAGCACCGTACCCCGTCACCGGGGCCGCGGTGACGGGGTACGGGGTCGGGGTACCGGGTCGGGTGGATCAGGCGGGCGAGCCGAGCAGCGGCGGCGGCGCCGGGGTCACCCGGAGGGTCAGCACCGGGAGCAACTCGGCCACCCGGTGCGCGCGGTGGGCGGCGATGCCGGGCGGCGCCGGGGCCAGCGGCACCAGCAGGTCGGTCGGGGCGGGATGGCCCGTGGCGCCGTCCGAGGCGCTGTCGCCGTGCAGCCAGAGCGTGAGCATGTACAGGCCGGGCACCGACAGCAGGCGCGCCTGGTACGGCAGGGTGGCCGACTCGGCCTGGCGCAGGGCGCGTTCGGTGGAGGCGATGTAGGGGCCCTCGAAGAAGTGCGAGAACGCCCAGCCGTCCGGGGTGAGCCGGGTCTCGGCCGCGGCCACGGCGCGGTCGCCGCAGCGGATCAGGAAGCGCCAGCCGGCCAGCCGGGTCTCGGCCGCGCCTTCCGGGGTGATTCCGTCCAGGACGTGCAGGGGCAGCGGGAGTTCGGGGGTGGCGTCTCCCTGGGCGGTGCGCAGGGACGGCGTGCGAGCCTCGCGGACGGCGGTGGGCGAACCGAGTGCCGTGAGGACGGAACGAAGTGCGGGCGCGGGAGCCGGGGGGACCAGCAAAGGCATGGTGGGTCGCCTCTCATTCGACAGGCACGGTGGCGCGAGGGCGTGGGCGGACGGCGCTGTCAGCCAACTCTCGGGGGTCGGAGAGGTGGCGGCCGGTCTGGGGATGCCGGGGTGCGCGAGCGGCCTGCCGTCATCTCGACGACAGGCTCCTTCGACCGTGGGCGCCAACCTTCTCTGCCTTGTTCGCGGAGTTTATACGACGCGTGTTCAGACTGTGTTTCGTCTAGTCGATCGCGGGACACTCGGCAAGGGTTCATTCGGTCGGCGATACGTGTGAATCATCCCGATTCAGAGTGGCCGACGCGGCGGTGACCTCGGGTTATGCGCGTGTCGCGGTCGGCCCATTCTCGTCGGAGTTTTTCACGAGTCGCCGAGTTCCGGAAAAGGCGGCGGGCCGCATGCCCGGTGAATGTGCCACCGGTCACCTCCGACGGCTTTCGGTCAGGGTAGCGGGTCGCGTGCCCGACAGGGGACGTTATCGATCGGCCGGGTTGGGCATCATTCCCCCTGACCCGGACCTGACCCGGACGTCCGGCGGCCGAGATCGCCGGTCCGCCCATGCGAGGAGGGACGCTTCGATGGGGGAGAAGGTCGTGGCAGGCGCGTTCGACCTGTCCGATCGTCAGCACTACCGGGACAAGCTCCGGCGGTGTCTGACGGGGCTCGAGCGGCTCCTGGCCCAGAAGCGCTTCGACCGCCCCAAGAACCTCATGGGGCTCGAGATCGAGCTGAATCTCGCGGGCGCGGACGGTCTGCCGAAAATGCTGAACGGTCAAGTTCTGGAGAGAATCGCCAGCCGAGATTTCCAAACAGAACTCGCCATGTTCAACCTGGAAGTCAACATTGCCCCACATCGATTGGGCGGTCGGGTTTTCGATCGACTCGCGGAGGAACTCCGTACGTCACTGGCATATGCCCATCGAAAGGCGGGCGAGGTCGATGCCGGAATCGTGATGATCGGTATTCTGCCGACTCTCGACCGGGACGACCTGGTGACGTCCAACCTTTCCGACGTCGACCGCTACACCCTGCTCAACGATCAGATCGTGGCCGCCCGGGGAGAGGACTTCGCCCTCGAGATCGACGGGGTCGAGCGACTGTCGTGCACCTCGAAGTCGATCGTGCCCGAGGCGGCCTGCACCTCCGTGCAGTTGCATCTCCAGGTCACGCCCGACCGGTTCGCCGGGGTGTGGAACGCGGCTCAGGCCGTCACCGCCGCGCAGATCGCCGTCGGCGCCAACTCGCCCTTCCTGTTCGGCCGTGAGCTGTGGCGGGAGTCGCGGCCCCCGCTGTTCCAGCAGGCCACCGACACCCGGCCGCCGGAACTCCAGGCCCAGGGCGTGCGGCCGCGGACCTGGTTCGGGGAGCGCTGGATCAGCTCGGCGTACGAGCTGTTCGAGGAGAACCTGCGCTTCTTCCCGCCGCTGCTGCCGATCTGCGACGAGGAGGAGCCGCTGGAGGTCCTGGACGCGGGCGGGGTGCCCTCGCTCGCCGAACTGGTCCTGCACAACGGCACGGTCTACCGCTGGAACCGGCCCGTCTACGGCATCGCCGACGGTGTTCCGCATCTGCGGGTGGAGAACCGCGTCCTGCCCGCCGGGCCGACCGTGACCGATGTGATCGCCAACGCGGCCTTCTACTACGGCGTCGTCCGGTCCCTGGCCGCGGAGCCCCGGCCGGTGTGGTCCCGGCTGCCGTTCGAGGCGGCCGCGGCCAACTTCGACGCGGCCTGCCGGTACGGGATCGACGCGCGGCTGCTCTGGCCGCGGCGGGGTCGGCTCGGGGGCGTGGTCGAGGTGGACGCGGTGAGTCTCGTCCGGGACGAGCTGCTGCCGCTGGCCGAGGCCGGGCTGGACGGGTGGGGGGTGGAGCCCGCCGACCGCGATCTGTATCTCGGGGTCATCGAGGAGCGGTGCCGACGGCGGGCCAACGGGGCGACGTGGCAGGTCGCGACGTTTCACCGGGCGGTGGATGCGGGGCTGTCGCGGGATGCGGCGTTGGCGGCGACGACGCGGCGGTATGCGGAGCTGATGCATCTTGGGGAGCCGGTGCATACCTGGCCGGTGGGCTTGCCTGAACCGGTGCCGATGCGGTGAGGGGGCTGGGTTCTCGGGCGGCCGATCGAGTGTCGGCTGCAGGCCGGTGGGGGTTGTTCGCGCAGTTCCCCGCGCCCCTGTCGGCTTGCGGTCGGGTGTTGGGGGGCGGTCGGTTCAGGAGCCCTGTGTAGCTGCTGCCACGATGGCCTTGAGGATGACTGTGTGGATCTGGGACGGGTCGGTGACCGACTGGCCCGAGCCGCCTGTTGCCTTGGCTATTTCGTCGGCCTCGTCGCGGTCCGCGTCCGGGCCTACCGCGATCATGATGAGGGGGACGGGGCGCTGGGGGCTGGCGAGTCTCTGGAGTTCGGCGAGGAGGGTGGTGCGCGAGATGCTGCCCGGGTCCTGGTTGACGCCGTCGGTGAGGATGACCAGCGCGTTGAACTTGCCCTGGACGTAGGAGGCGGTGGCCTCCCGGTACGCGGCGAGAGCGGTGTCGTACAGGCCCGTCGCGCCGTTCGGGACCGGTGCCAGACCGCCGAACGCGGCCGACAGTCTGTCGCGCTGCGTGCCGCCGCTCGCGGCCGCGCCGAGCGGCTCGGTGGGGACCAGGACGCGGTAGTCCTTGTCGCCGTCCAGTTTGGTGGAGAACTCCCACAGCCCGATCTCGTCCTCCGGCGTGAAGGTGGCGAGGGCCTGGAGCAGCGAGGCCTTGGTGACGTCCATCCGTGAGCGTCCCGTGCCGGGGACCGGCTCCGACATGGACGACGAGGCGTCGACGACCGTGGTGAGGCGGGCGCTCTGCACCGTGATCGTCCACGCCCCCAGGGTCTCCTCCACCGCCGTGTCCGAGGCGGGCCGGGCGGCCGGCTCGGCGAACGGCTGCGGGCTGCTGCCGCCGGCCGCGGTCACGACCGTCTGCGGGACGTCGTAGTCGGACGTCCGGAAGCCGTGTTCCTGGAGGATCCGCTGCTGCTCGGGGCGGCGAAGATAGGTCATGAACCGGATCGCGGCCCGGCTCTCGTCGGTGCTCAGCCGGGTCTTGTCGACCAGCGTGTACGGGTAGTCGAGCCGGGGCGAGCCGTCCTTCGGGTAGAACAGGTCGAGGCCGGTGCCCGCGTCCGCCGAGGCGTTGTACGCGAACGAGGCCTGCTCGGTGACCACGACCGCCTGGTTGCGCTTGGGGTTGCCCTGCTCCGCGCCCGAGGTGTCGCGCGGCAGCGTGTCGAGGACCTGGGCGTCGGTGTCCGAGGTGCGCTGGGACAGCGTCTTCATCAGGGCCGCGGTCCGGGTGGCGCCGTCCCGGGCGCCGGCCGTGGCGGCGCCGACCTGGGTCAGGGCGAGCAGACCGGTCGCGCTGCGCGCCGGATCGGCCGCGCCCAGCCGCAGGGGACTGCCCTGGAGGGTGGCGGCGGCCAGCTCCGGCCATGTGTACGTCTTCTTCGGCCAGCCCAGCGACTTCGCCGCCGTCGGGACCACCGCCACCGCGACCGGGGTCGAGGCCACGTTGCCCACCGCGGTCACCTGGGTCGCCTTGCGGTTGGCGGTGATCCGCTGCACCCACAGGTCGGAGTCCGCCACCCACACCTGCGCCTCGGCGTCCTTGCCCGCGGCCAGGGTGTCGGCGACCTTGGCCGACTCGCGGGCCGTGACGGTGACCGTCAGGCACTGTCCGTCGGAGGTCAGGCCGCTGTCCTCGGCCTGCTTCGCCGCGACCGTGAGCGCCGGGGCCAGATCGGGGGACGCGGCCACGGTCAGCCGCACGGGGTGGTCGTGGCAGGACGAGCCGAACGAGAGCAGACCGCTCCTCACGGCCGCAGTGGCGCCTCCGGCGACCGTGAGGACCAGGGCGGTCGCGAGGGCCACCGTGCGACGGCGTATGCGAGGACGGGGGTCGCTGCCGCCCGCCCGGCGTTCATCGGGCAAGCTGTGACGTCCCATGACGGTGGTGCCCCTCCCGGTCGACTCCCGTGGCGGATTTCCGCCGTGCGGCATGCGAAGGGGGAGGTACGCCCCGTACGGCGCCCGTCCCCCCGGCGGTCTGTCACGCACGATCTTCGTAACTTCTTTCGAGACCCTAGCGAGACCGGGGTGGGTATGCGGCGGTTTTATGCAACTGGAGGCAAGTGTGCAGGTGGAGGCGGGGTCGGTGGCTGATTCGTTTCCCCGGGAGGGGCCCTCGCGGCGGATTCTCCGGGACGAGACGCTGCTAGTTCTGGCGCTTTCGCTCGGTGCGAGCGGTGTGTCCGCCCTGATCAGTTTTGTCGGATCGGTCACCAAACCGGGAGGCTTGAAGGACCAGGCGGCGACTCTCAACGCCTCGGCCGCGCCGGGTCGGCCATGGCTCGATCTCGCCTGGCAGCTCTTCGGGATCGCCACGGCACTCGTCCCCGTCGCCCTCGTCGCGCACTTCCTGCTGCGCGAGGGGAAGGGGCTGCGGACCCTCGGCTTCGACCGCACCCGCCCCTGGCCGGACCTCGGCCGCGGGGCGGCGATCGCGGCGGTGATCGGCAGCAGCGGCATCGCCTTCTACCTGGCGGCACGCGGCCTCGGCTTCAACCTCACGGTGGTGCCCGAGGCGCTGCCGGACGTGTGGTGGAAGTACCCGGTGCTGATCATGTCCGCGATGCAGAACGCGATCCTCGAAGAGGTCATCGTCGTCGGCTACCTGCTGCGCAGGCTGGGCCAGTTGGGCTGGTCGCCGGGCACCGCGCTCGTCGCCAGTTCCGTGCTGCGCGGCTCGTACCACCTGTACCAGGGCATCGGCGGCTTCATCGGCAACATGGTGATGGGCGTGGTGTTCGTCTGCCTCTACCGGCGCTGGGGCCGGGTGGGCCCGCTGGTGGTGGCGCACTCCCTGCTCGACATAGGGGCCTTCGTGGGGTACGCGCTGCTGGCCGGGAAGGTGGGGTGGCTGCCCACGGCGTGAGCCGCCCCGGTTCCGCCCGGCGCTACGGTCCGGCGCTACGGCCCGGCCCTGCCGCGCGGTTCTAGGCGAGCAGTTCGCCCTCGATGACCGTGACCGCGCGGCCGCTCAGCAGCGTGCGGTCGCCACGCAGCTCGGTGCGGACGCGGCCGGCGCGGGGGGAGGCCTGGAGGCCGGTCAGGGCGGTGCGGCCGAGCCGCTCGGACCAGTAGGGGGCCAGCGCGGTGTGGGCGCTGCCCGTCACCGGGTCCTCGTCGATGCCGACGTTCGGAAAGAAGCAGCGGGAGACGAAGTCGTACCCCAGGTCCGGGTTCTCGGCCCGGGCGGTGGCGATGACGCCGCGGCCGGAGCAGGCGGCCAGGGCCTTGCGGTCCGGCCGCAGGGCGTGGACGGTCCGCTCGTCGGCGAGCTCCACCAGCAGGTCGCCGACCCGCGGGCCGGTGTCGAAACAGGTGAGCGGCTCGGCGCCCAGGGCCTCGGCGACACCGGCCGGGATCTCGGCCTTCGTCAGCGGGGCGGTCGGGAAGTCCAGGGTGATCGAGCCGTCCGCGGCGGGCGTGGCGACCAGGACGCCGCTGCGGGTGGCGAAGCGCACCGGGCCCGCGTGGGCGCCGGTCGTGTGCAGGACATGGGCCGTGGCGAGCGTGGCGTGGCCGCACATGTCGACCTCGGCGGCCGGCGTGAACCAGCGCAGGGCCCAGTCCGCCTCGCCGCCCGCCGGGAGCGGGTGGGCGAACGCCGTTTCGGCGTGGTTGACCTCCAGGGCCACGTTCTGGAGCCGGTCGTCGTCCGGGAAGGCGTCCAGGAGCAGGACCCCGGCCGGGTTGCCGGCGAAGGGACGGTCGGTGAAGGCGTCGACGATGCGAATCTGCATGCAGGTGACGCTAGGGGGCGGGCGGAGCCGTCGGCCAACGCCAATCCGCGAGCCCTGGCCTGCTTTCCGGGGCGGGGCGCTGTGGGCTCGCAGCGCGCCCCGAGCGGATCGCTGGGATCCTGGACAGGTGCGCCGCGCATGATCTGACGACCAGGGGCGGTGAGCGCCATGGCTGGTCCCGGGGACCCTCAGGGGGATCCGTTTCTGCGTACGCGGTTCGTCGTGCCGGCCCGGCCGGTGACGTTCCTGCGGCGTGAGCGGCTGGTCAGACACCTCGACCACGCGCTGCGGACCCCGCTGACCATGGTCAACGGAGCCGCGGGCGCGGGCAAGACGCTGCTGGTCGCCGACTGGGCCGCGGCGCGCGAGACGCCCGTCGCCTGGCTCACCACCGACGCGGCGGGGCAGGGGCCGGGCATGCTCTGGGCCTATCTGCTCCAGGCCCTGCGTTCCGCCGGGGTGTCCCTGCCCGACGGGATCGGCTGCCCGGCGGACGCGTCCAGGGTGCCGCCCACGCTGCCGGCCCGGCTCGCCGCCGAGCTGAGCGCCCGGGACCGGCCGGTGATCGTGGTGCTGGACGAGTACGACCGGGTGAGCGATCCGGAGATCGCCGAGCAGCTGGAGTTCGTCGTGCACCACGCGGGCGACGGCCTGCGCCTGATCCTCGTCACCCGCACCGAGCCGCTGCTGCCGCTGCACCGGTACCGGGCGGCCGGCGAACTGACGGAGATCCGGGGCGCGGAACTGGCCTTCACCCCCGAGGAGGCGGCCGAGCTGCTGGAGCTGCACGGGCTGCGGCTGCCGGCGCACGCGACGCAGGGGCTGGTGGAACGCACCCGGGGCTGGGCCGCCGGCCTGCGGCTGTGTGCCCTCGCCGCGCGAGAGAGCCCGGACCCGGAGCGATACCTCAAGGAGTTCGAGGCCGACCGCAGCACGGTCGCCGACTTCCTGCTGGCCGAGGTGCTCAGACGGCAGCCCCCCGAGACGCAGGACCTCCTGCTGCGGGTCAGCGTCCTCGACCGGTTCTGTCCCGAGCTGGTGAACGCGCTCACCGGGCGCGCCGACGCCGAGCCCATCCTCGTCGGACTGTGTCGCGAGAACGCGTTCGTCGAGCACCTCGGGCAGGACCGGTACCGCCTCCACCCGCTGTTCGGGGAGATCCTCCGGGCCCATCTGCGGGTCCGTTCGCCGGGTCTGGAGCCCGCGCTGCACCAGCGGGCCGCGCACTGGCTGCGGGGCTCGGGATCCCTCGCCGAGACGCTGGGCCACGGCGCGGCCGCGGGTGACTGGGAGTTCACCGCGGCCGCCCTGGTCGACGACCTCGCCATCGGCCGGCTCTTCACCGGCCTGCGCTCCGACGAACTCGCCGAGCTGTTCTCCCGGATGGGCCCGGAGGCCACCGGCCCGGCCACGGATCTGGTCCGAGCCGCCCGTGAGCTGTCCCGGCGCGATCTCGACCGCGGTCTGGCCCATCTGCGGCACGCGGAGCAGGGCCTGACCGCCCAGCAGGGGCCGACGGCAGGACCGGGCGGGACGGTGGGGCGGAACTGGGCGGCCGAGTGGAGTCCCGAGGGCGAGGCGTCCGGCCTGGTCGCGGCCCGGTTGAGCTGTGCCCTGCTCGAGGCGCTGGCCGCCCGGCTCACCGGTGAGCCGGGCCGGGCGGAGACGGCCGCCGCGGCGGCCGAGTCACTGCGCGACCATGCCCCCGCCCACCTGCTGGAGCGGCACCCCGAACTCATCGCCCTCCTGCTGGCCCATCTGGGCTCGGCGCGGCTGTGGGCCGGCCGGTTCGAGGACGCGTGTGCCGCCCTGACGAGGGTGACCGGCGCGCCGGAAGGGGCTTCGACGGCGCTCGCCCGCGAGGACTCGCTGGGCCGGCTCGCTCTGATCGACTACCTGAACGGCTGGCCCGGCAGGGCGGAACGCAAGGCGCGGGCCGCGCTGACCGGGACCGAGCGGTACGGACTGACCCAGCCGTCCGCCTCCGGCATGGGGCGGCTGGTCCTGGCCGCCGTCGCCGTCGACCGCAACGACCTGGGGCGGGCCCAGGCACTCCTCGACGAGGCCGACGAGGCCGTCGAGTCGCATCCTGCCTGGCGGGACCCGGTGCTGGAGGCGGGCCGGGCCATCGCCACCGCCCGGCTGAGGCTGGCCCGCGGCGACACCCGGGCGGCGCACGCGGCGGCGGAACGGGCCGTTCCGGCCGCCGTGGTCTCCCCCTGGGCGGAAGAGCAGACGGCGCTCGTCGTGTCCGCCGCGTATCTGGCCGAAGGACGACCGGAGACGGCCGTCGAGGTGTTGCGGGCGCTGTCCGACGAGCAGCCGGCCTGGGCGGTGGGGGCCGCGCGGGCCGAGCTCGCCGCGGGCCGGCCCGCGGCCGCCGTCGACCTGCTCGACGGTGTCCGCGCCGAGGGCCGCTGCGGCCCCGCCGTGACCGTCCGGGCCACGCTGCTGCGGGCGCAGGCGGCGCACGAGGCCGGGGACGCGGCCGCCGCGCGCAGGCTCGTCGCCCGGGCGCTGCGCGAGGCACAGCGCGACGGGCTGCGCCGTCCCTTCCTCGAGGCCGGACCGTGGATCCGCCCCTTCCTGGGCAGTGCGGCGGCGCGGGGACCGGCCGCGGACCGGCTCACTCCCGGCCTCGCTCCCGGCCTCACCCCTGGCGCGCCGACGGCCGACGGCCCGCCCGCGCCCGTCGTGGAGGAGCTGAGCGGACGCGAACGCGACGTGCTGCGCAGGCTGGCCCTGATGATGTCGACGGAGGAGATCGCCGCCGATCTCTATGTCTCCGTCAACACGGTCAAGACCCACCTCAAGAGCGCCTACCGGAAACTCGCGGTCAACCGGCGGGGCGACGCGGTGCGCCGGGCCCGCGAGCTGAGGCTGCTGTGACCGGGCAGGCCCGGCTCCTTCGGCCCCTCCCGCTCGCCCGTGGTGGGTGAGGCGGCCGCCGGATTTCTCCGCTGCCATGGAGGTGTGGACACCGTGACCCGCTGGCGGGCTCTGATGGTCCTGGGCACCGCCCAGTTCCTGATGGTGCTGGACACGTCCGTCATGAACGTCTCGATCAGCCAGCTGGTCGAGGACTTCGACACCGAGGTGACGGCCATCCAGGCGGTCATCACGCTGTACGCCCTGGTCATGGCGGCCTTCATGATCATCGGCGGCCGGTCGGGGGACATCTTCGGACGCCGTCGGCTCTTCCTGCTCGGCCTCGTCGTCTACGCCACGGGATCCGCCCTCACGGCCGCCGCCCCCACCCTCTGGGTCCTGACGCTCGGCTGGTCGGTCATCGAGGGACTGGGCGCCGCGCTGGTCCTGCCGGCCATGGCCGCGCTGGTCGCCGAGTCCTACCGGGGGCGGGACCGGGCCGTCGCCTACGGGGTCATCGGCGGTCTGGCCGGCGCGGGGATCGCGGTCGGCCCGCTGCTGGGCGGCTGGGTCACGACGTACCTCACCTGGCGGCTCGTCTTCGCCGGCGAGGTCGTGGTGGTGCTGGTCATGCTGTGCTTCCGCCGGGTGATCCCGGAGTCCCCACGAACCGGTCCGCGCCACCACCTCGACGGTGTGGGCGCCGCGCTGTCGGCGGCCGGTCTGGCACTCGGGGTGCTCGGGGTGCTCCAGAGCGGGACCTGGGGCTGGGTGCAGCCCCGCAACCCGCCCTTCACCGTCCTCGGCTTCTCGCCCACGCTGTTCGTCATCGGCGCCGGGGTGGCCGTGCTGGCCGTCTTCCTGCACTGGGAGCGCCGCCGGGAGGCCCGGCGCGCCGAGCCCTTGGTGCATCTGGCGCTGCTGCACCGGCCCGCGCTGCGCTCCGGCCTGATGTGCCTGCTGAGCCAGAACCTCATCCTGTTGGGGCTGTTCTTCACCATCCCGCTGTACCTCCAGGTCGTGCAGGGCTTCGACGCCTTCGAGACGGGCCTGCGACTGCTCCCGGTGTCCGTCACCATGCTGGCCGCCTCGATGGGCGCCGCCCGGCTGAGCCGGGTGGCCGGACCGCGCCGGATCGTGCGGCTCGCTCTGGTGACCCTGATCGGGGCCGTCGTGTGGCTGCTGGCCACGATCGACCCCGTCATCGACGACGCCCAGTTCGCCGGCGCGATGGCCCTGCTCGGGGTGGGCATGGGCCTGCTCGCCTCGCAGCTGGGCAACGTCGTCCAGTCCAGCGTGGGCGAGGACGAGCGCAGCGAGGTCGGCGGGCTGCAGTTCACGGCGCAGAACCTCGGCTCGGCGCTGGGCACCGCGCTCATCGGATCGCTGCTCGTCGGCGCGCTGGCCCAGGCCTTCACCACGCAGGTGGCGGACGACCCCCGGCTCTCGGAGGAGACCCGACAGCAGACCGGCGTGGCGCTCGAGGCCGGGATCAGCTTCGTCCCGACCGACCAGGTGCGCTCGGCGGCCGAGGACGCCGGTCTGCCGCCCGCCGAGGTCGACGCCCTCGCGGACTCGTACGCCTCGGCGCAGCTCGGCGGTCTGAAGGCGGCGATCCTCGCGGCCGGCGGGATCACTCTGGCCAGTTTCCTGGTCACCTCGCACCTGCCGTCTCGCAAGGCCGAACGACCGGCGCCGCCCGACACCGGCGCGCCGGCGGACGAGACCGGATCGCGCGACTGAGTCGTCCGGTGCGTCGAGGGAGGCAGCGATGGCGGGGACGGGACAAGGCTCGGCGGTCCGCGCGGACGTCGCCGAAGGCCGGGCCGCGACCGACTACACCGGCGGCGTCTACGGATCCATGCTCGCCGCCTCCGTGGTCGTCGGCGCCGGCGCCCTCGACTCCTTTCCGCGCCTGGAACTCATTCTGCTGCTGTTGCTCACCGGCGTCGTGTTCTGGGTCGCGCATGTGCACGCCCAGTTGTTCGGGGCGCGGATGGCGCAGCAGGGACTGGGCCGTCGGGTCGTGCTGCGGGTGGGTCGCGAGGAGTGGCCGATCGTCAACGCCGCCGTACCGCCGGCCGTCGCCGTGGCCGTCAGCCCGCTGCTCGGCCTCGACCTGGAGGGCACTCTCTGGCTCGCGCTCACGGTCGCGGTCGCGGGCCAGGTGGGCTGGTCCGCGGCCGCGGCCCGGCGCGCCGGAGCCTCGTGGCGCCTGGTGGTCCTCACCGCCTCGGTGAACCTCGTGCTCGGCCTGCTGATCATCGCGTTCAAGTTCTTCGTGACGCACTAGGCGTACTGGACGTACTGGACGTACTGGACGCGTTGGACGCAGTGGACGCAGGACCCGTCGGCGGGCCTTGCGCGGACATCACCTTCACGGGGTGAGGCCGGCCGCCCGGCGGGGGTGGACGATCGTGGGACAGAGCGCGGTCCGCCGTCCCAGGCCATCCCGGGGGAGCAGCACATGCGCTACGAGATCCGCGTCGACGGACATTTGTCGGAGGCGCTGACCAGGGCCTTCCCGGAACTGGAGCATGTCGTCATGTCCGGGCAGACCGTGCTGTTCGGGTACGTCGTCGACGAGGCGCACCTGTACGGGCTGCTGGCCCGCTGTCAGTCCCTGGGGCTGCGGGTCCTGGAGATGCGCCAACTGCCGGAGTGAGGCGGACCGCCTGGTCGGCGTCGGCCGCCGCAGTGGCGTGGAGTCGTGCGCGAGGAGGAGTCATGAGCGTGTCGTCCGGTCCCGCACCGCACCCCGGGCCCGCGGGCGCCGATCCCGCCGAGGCCCTGGCCGTACTCGGGCGCTCCTGGCTGTGGATCCTCGGTTCGGCGGTCGCCACCCTTGTGCCGGGCATCCTGATCCTGGTCTGGCCGGACGAGACCCTGCACGTCCTCGCGGTCCTCATCGGCCTGTACCTGCTGGTCACCGGGGTGTTCCGGTTCGTCGCGGCCTTCGCCGGGGAGGACCACGGGGAGCGGGTCACCGGGCTCCTGCTGGCGGTGCTGTACGTGGTGGCCGGAGTGCTGTGTCTGAGACACCCGCTCCAGACCATCGCCGCGCTCTCGCTGATCGTCGGCGTCCTGTGGCTGGTGTCCGGCGTCCTCACGCTCTACACGGCGCTCGCCGCCGAGGACCTGCCGCACCGGGGAGTCGTCCTCGGCGCCGCGGTGTTCGCCGTCGTCGCGGGGATCGTGGTGCTCGCCCTGCCGACCGAGTCGGCCCTGGCGCTGACCCGGCTGCTCGGTCTGTGGCTGGTCCTGCTGGGCCTGGTGGAGGCGGCGGTCGCCCTCGCCTGGCGCGCCGCGCTCCGCCGGAGGGCGCGTCCGAGCCGGCCGAGCGCCCCCGTCGGGACCGGCTGAACGGCCTCACCCGCCTGGGGTGAGGCCGCCGGGCTCTTGCCGTGTGCACGCTGGGAACGGCACGCACTTCGGGTCTTCGGGCGGAGGCCCGGGACGGAGGGAGAGAGATGAACGGGGACACGTACCTCGCGTACGACTATCCGCTGCTGAGCGCCTTCTGGACGATGCTGGTGTTCTTCCTGTGGATCATGTGGTTCGTCCTGCTGTTCCGGGTCATCGTCGACGTCTTCCGCGACGACGACCTCAGCGGTTGGGTCAAGGCGGGCTGGCTGGTGTTCTGCATCTGCCTGCCGTTCCTGGGCGTGTTCGTCTACGTCATCGCGCGGGGCAAGGGCATGGGGCGACGGGAGGTCAAGCAGGCGCGTGATCAGCAGAAGGCCTTCGACAGCTACGTCCGCGAGACCGCCAAGGGCTCCGGCGCCACCTCCAGCAGCGTCGACGAACTCGCCCGCCTCTCCGAGATCCGCGCCCGCGGCGACATCACGGAGGAGGAGTTCACCAAGGCCAAGCAGTTGGTCCTGAGCGGCTCCGGCCGCTGAGCCGGCCGAGTCGAACGACACCGAATCGAGGCAACGGGATGACCACGTCACACACCACCCATGAGCCGTCGGCCGGACGGCACACGGCCAAGCAGCAGTGGGCCGGAGGCCTGATGGTCTTCGCCGCCGTCACTCTCATGCTCTCCGGAGTGCTCGACATCTTCCGCGGCATCATGGGGATCGCCGAGGACGACATCTTCGTGACGACCCGCGACTACGTCTTCGCGTTCGATCTCACCGGCTGGGGCTGGGTCCACCTCGCCCTGGGCGTGGTCGCCGTGCTCGTCAGCCTGGGACTGTTCCAGGGGGCGACGTGGGCGCGGGTCGCGGGCGTGGCCATCGCCGGGCTGATCGTCATCGCCAACTTCCTCTCCCTGCCGTACTACCCGGTCTGGTCCGTCGTGATGATCGCGTTCTCCGCGTTCATCATCTGGGCGCTGTGCGTGGTGAAGCCGGAGCGGTACTAGGAACGACCGGACCGGCCCGCCGGCCGGCCCGGTGTCTCAAGGAAGGCGTTGGACGATGTGCCGTTGGCTTGCCTACTCGGGTACCCCGGTCCTGCTCGAAACGATTCTCTACCGGCCCGCGCACTCGCTGATCGACCAGAGCCTGCACTCCCGGATGGGCGTCGAGACGACGAACGGGGACGGCTTCGGCATCGGCTGGTACGCACCCGACGCGGACGACGGGAGCCCCGCGGTCGTCCGGGAGATCGGTCCGGCCTGGAGCAACCGCAATCTGCGGGAGATCGCCGGCCATGTCCGCTCGCCGCTGTTCTTCGCCCACATCCGGGCCTCGACCGGCACGGCGGTGCAGCAGACCAACTCCCACCCGTTCCGGCACGGCCGCTGGATGTGGATGCACAACGGTGCGATCGCCGACTTCCACCTGATCCACCGGGAGCTCGCCCTCGCCGTCGACCCGGAACTCTTCCCCGACATCGAGGGCTCGACGGACTCCGAGATGATGTTCTTCCTGGCGCTCACCCTCGGCCTGGAGGAGGACCCGCCGGGCGCGGTCGCGCGGATGGCGGGCCTGGTGGAGCGCGTCGGCCACGCGCACGGCGTGGAGTTCCCGCTCCAGATGACGATCGCGGTGACCGACGGAGAGCGGCTGTGGGCCTTCCGCTACTCCAGCCAGGGCACCTCCCGCTCGCTGTTCTACAGCACCCGCGTGGAGACGCTCCGGGCGCTCCACCCCGACCTGGAGTTCCTGCGCGAGGTCTCCGACGAGACCCGTCTCGTCGTCTCCGAGCCGCTGGGCGATCTGCCCGGCGCCTGGAACAAGGTCCCCGAGGGAACCTACGGCGTGGTCCAGCCCGGTGCGAGCGCGGACGACATCGTCCACTTCGCCCCGCAGGCGGCGTAGCCCGGCCCGGTGGACCGATCTCGGTGGACCGAGCTCCGTGGACCGAGAGCGGTGGACTGAGCTCAGTGGACGGAGAATCCGCCGTCGACGAAGAGCGCCTGGCCGGTGACGTACCCGGAGGCCCGGCTCGCCAGGAACACCGCGGCTCCGGCGAAGTCCTCGGCCAGGCCGTTGCGTCCGACCATCGTGCGCGCGGCCAGCGCCGCCACCTTCTCGGGGTCGGACGACAACCGCGTGTTGAGCGGGGTCATGACGAAGCCGGGCACCAGCGTGTTGCAGGTGACGCCGTACGGCGACCAGGCCTCCGCCTGTGAGCGGGCCAGCGACTCCAGCGCCCCCTTGGAGACCCCGTAGGCGCCGCTGCGCACGAAGGCCCGGTGCGCCTGCTGCGACGTGATGTGGATGATCCGCCCGAAGCCCCGCTCGGCCATGCGGGGCCCGAACCGCCGGCCCAGCAGGTAGGGCGCGTCCAGGTTCACCGCCATCGTGGCGTCCCAGACGTCGTCGTCGAGCTCGTCCATCGAGGGCCGCAGGTTGATCCCGGCGCAGTTGACGAGGATGTCGGGCTCGCCGAACACCTCGACCGCCTGCTCCGCCGCCGCGCGCACCCCGTCGCGGGTGCTCAGGTCGGCGCTCACCCAGCCCGCCCGGCAGCCGTCCGCCGCCAGCTCCTCGACCGTGGCGGCCAGTTCGGCCTCCTTGCGGGCCACGATCACCGTGCTCGCGCCCGCTCGCGCCAGCGCCCCCGCGATGGCCCGGCCGATGCCGGAACTGCCGCCGGTCACCAGGGCGACCCGGCCGGCCAGCGAGAACAGTCCGGAGAGATAGGCGTCCGGGGTGTGCGGGGTGGGCGAGGCGTGGGGCGAGGTGCCGTCCGAAGCGGTGCGCGATGTCATGTCCGCACCCTAAGACGAGAGAGCCTTGTCAAGCGAACTGTTCCGATATATCGTTGACGCATCGCGACAGATCAACGATGGAATGAAGGAGTGGTTTGCGATGCGTACCCACGGATTCGAGCGTGGACATGGACAGGACGGCCCCCGGCGCGGCCGCGGTGGCTTCGACGGACGGCGTGCGGCCTTCGGGCCCTTCGGCCCGGGCGGTCCCGGCGGCCCGGGATTCGGCCCCGGCTTCGGGGGTCCCGGCTTCGGTCCCGGCCCCTGGGGCGGGCGAGGGCGCGGCGGACCCAGGGGGAGGGCGCGGCGCGGTGACGTACGGGCCTCGATCCTGGCCCTGCTCAAGGACCGGCCGATGCACGGCTACGAGATGATCCAGGAGATCGCCGAGCGCAGCGGCGGGGCGTGGAAGCCCAGCCCGGGCTCGGTGTACCCGACCCTCCAGCTGCTGGAGGACGAGGGGCTGATCAGCAGTGAGAGCGACGGCGGCAAGAAGCTGTTCTCGCTCACCGACGAGGGCCGCACGGCGGCCGCAGAGGGGCCCGAAGCCCCTTGGGAAGAGGCCACGCGCGGGGTCGACTGGGAGGCTCTCACCGAGATCCGCCAGGCCGGCGTCGGTCTGATGGAGGCCTTCGGGCAGGTCTGGAAGACCGGCAGCAAGGAGCAGCGCGAGAAGGCGCTCGCGGTCATCAACGACGCCCGCAAGAAGCTGTACCTGATCCTCGCCGACGAGGACTGAGGCAGTGGGCGAACAGCCCTGCCGCCCCTGCAGTCCTACAGCTGTACGGCGATGAAGGCGCCCCGCGGAATCGTCCGCGGGGCGCCATCACGCGCGGGTGCCGCCG
>NZ_JBFAKW010000181.1:0-16422 GCF_040655955.1 Streptomyces sp. NPDC050263
TTCAACTCCACCTCCTCGATCTCCTCGACACCGACATCGGACAGACCCGCTGGCCACAGACCTGAAACGGTGACCCGCGAAGTCCGGGTCTAGGGTTTGTTGGGAAGGTACTGGTCACAGCCACTCGTTGAGGACTTCGACCAACGCGGTCGCCTCGTGGCGGACGGCGAGCTTGTCGTATCTCGTGGCCACGGCCCGGTGGCGCTTGAGGCGGTTGATCCCGCACTCGACGGCATGCCGCTCGCGGTCGTCGGTTGTGTCGAACTTCGGCGACCGACCGCCTCTGGAGCCGAGCTTCTGGCGGTTGCGGACGCGGTCGGCGGGGACCGGGATGGTCGCCTTGGTCCCGCGTCTGCGCAGGTCGGACCGGTTGCGGCGGGAATCGTACGCTTTGTCGGCCCGCACCCGGTCCGGCCGCCTGCGGGGCCTGCCCGGACCAGGACGAGGTACCCGGATGGCTTGCAGGACCGGCTCGAATTGCGGCGAGTCACCCCGTTGACCGGCTGTGATCACGACGCTCAGCGGCTTCTGCCCCTGCTCGACGGCGAGGTGCATCTTGGTGGTCAGCCCGCCCCGGGAGCGTCCAAGCCCGTGGTCGGCCGGTTCGACGGCGATGCCGCCAGGCGACTCCTTGTGCAGGTCCCCTTTTTCGACGCCCCGGCGGCGTGCTGAGCTCTGCCTCAGCCAGCGACAGAGCCAGATCTTGGGGAGCGGTCGCGGAGGGTCACCGCGATGTTCGCTTGGGCCCTCGGGGAGCTACTTTGTCACTTCGTCGTGGCTGTGGCGGGAGGGCCGTCTCGTCAGCCCAACAGGGCTTCGCAGGCAAGGAGTTGAATTTGGACGTACAGGACGCGCAGGGCATGGCCAAGAGGCTGCGGGCGATCAGCGACGAGCTGTCGGACCGTTTCTACGAGCGGGCTGACGTGGTGCGGACGCTGGTGGTGACGCTGCTGGCCGGGCAGCATTCGTTGGTGCTCGGCCCGCCCGGAACGGCGAAGTCCGAGATGGCCCGGGAGCTCACGGGCAGAATCGAGGGGGCGGCCTACTGGGAGATTCTCCTGTCGAAGTTCACCGCGCCGACGAGGATGTTCGGTCCCATCGACGTCGCCGCGCTGGCCCGGGGTGAGTATCGCCAGGTATACGACGGCCGCGCCACGACCGCGCATGTCGCGTTCATCGACGAGATTTTCAAGTGCTCCACGGCGGCGCTGAACGAGACGTTGGGCTACCTCAACGAGCGGATCTACCACCCGGAGAGCGGCGGCGAGCCGATCCGCTGCCCCCTGATCGGGGCCATCACGGCGAGCAACGAGCTGCCCGGTGGAGAGGATTCGGCCGCGATCTACGACCGGCTGCTGGTACGGATCGAGGTCGGGTACCTGGAAGACCCCTCAAACTTCGCCGCGCTGGTCCGCTCCGCCGTCAGCCGCCCGGCGGCACCGACTCGGACCACGGTCGAGCTGGCCGCGTTGCAGCACGCCGTGACGGAAGCCGTCCCGGCCGTGGACGTCCCCGACGTGATCGTGAACGCGGTGTGTACGCTGCGGGCCGCCCTGCGCCGCAAGGAACTCGTCGCCTCCGACCGCCGCTGGCGGCAGGCGGTGGGCCTGCTCCAGGCGTCCGCGTACCTCGACGGCCGCCCGGCGGTCGCCGAGAGGGACCTGTCGGTGCTGACGCATGTGCTGTGGGACTCCCCCGCCGAACGTCCGACCGTCGAGCGTGAGGTGCTGCAGCTGGTCAACCCCGATGCCAAGGAGGCGCTCGACCTGGCTGATGTCATCGAGGAGTTGGAGGCCCAGCTCGACGCCATGGCCGGACAGTCCCGCGAGGCGCTGAGCGAGTGGGTCATCAAAAAGGCCCACAACCAGCTCGCCATGGCGGGGAAGCGGCTGGAGAAGCTGCACCAGGAGGCGGCGCGCGCCGGCCGCTCCACGGCTGCCATCGACCGAGTCACCGGCCGCCAGCGCGCCGTCCGCGCCCGTGTTCTCACCGAGGCCCTCGGCCTTGACGCCAGCATGATGCAGGCCCAGCTCTGAATACCGGGGGGATCAGGACCATGGGCAGGACAGACAGGAAACCGCGCAAGATCAACGAGCTGGCGAGCCCGGCCGGGAGGTGGCTGGGCCTGTCCGCCGCCGGCCCCGAGCGGCACACTGCGGCCGTGGTCGCGGACCGGTTCGACCGGATCGCATGGCGCGACACCTACGAGCAGTCGGCCGGACTGCGCGATCTGGCCGAGGAGCTGAACAAGCGCTACGACTACACCACCGACCTTCTGACCGACGCGTTCCTGGCCGCCTACAAGGTCAGGCCGCGGTTGCGCGAGCGCGAGGAAATGGACCTCTCCCGGCTGGTCAACCACCAGGTCATCACCTCACTGGTGGAGTCACCGGAGTTCGCCGAGCTGCGCCGGGAGACGGCCGGCGACCCCTACGCCGCCGCCATGGCCGTGCTCGCCCAGGCCGCTGCGCTGCGCCGGATGCTGGAGCACTCCCGAGATGCCCGGGAACAGGCCGAGCAGGCGAGGAAGGCACAGCAGGACGCCGAAGGCGCGGCGACCGCCGTGAGCGAGGCGCTCCAACAGGCCGCCGACGAAGCCGCCGAGGACGGCACCGTGCCGGCCCCGGCCGCCGACGCCGTACAACAAGCGATCGAGGCCGCCGAGGCCGCCGCGCGGCAGGCCGCCCAGGACGCCGCGCAGGCCCTCGCGGCGGCGTCCCCCGGTGTCCGTGCCGCCGCGCGGAACGCAGCGGCGAAGGCCGCCGAGGCCGTACGGGAGGAGGCCGCGCTGATGCGGGCATGGGGCGTTGCTCCCAGCGAGCTGGAGCGGATGCCGTTCGACCAGCGCGCCCGGCTCGCCGAGCGGCTGCGCACCGGCCGCCTCGCACAGTGGGCCGAGCTGATCGGTCGCTTCCGGCAGATGGCCGACGGTGAGCGCGCCCGCAAGGTGGAGAACGCCACCGGTGAACTGGTCGGCGTCACGCTCGGCAACGACCTCTCCCGCGTCATCCCCTCCGAGCTGGCCAACCTCGGCCTGCCTGAGCTGCGTGCGGTGTTCGCCGTGCGCTACGCCGCCGGGGAGCTGATGCTCTACGACAGTCAGGGAGAGCAGGCCACCGGCCAGGGCGCCGTCATCGCGTGCGTGGACACCTCGCACTCCATGTACGAGGCAGGGCCCGGCGGAGTCACCCGGGAGGCGTGGGCCAAGGCGTGCGCCCTGGCGCTGCTGGATCAGGCCCGCCACGCGGGGCGTGACTTCGTCGGCATCCTGTTCTCCGCCGCTGACAAGATCCAGGTCTTCCGCTTCCTTGCCGACCAGCCTGCGGAGATCGCCCAGGTGCTCGACTTCGCGGAGACCTTCCTCGGCGGCGGAACCAGCTACCAGACGCCGCTGTCAGCGGCCGGGGAGCTGCTGGAGGAGGAGTTCAACGACGCCGCCCGCACGCGCGGCGACATCGTGATGATCACCGACGACGACTGCGGCGTCACCGAGGAATGGATGCGCGGCTGGAACGACGCCAAGCATCGGTTGGACTTCCGGGTCTTCGGCGTGGCCGTCGGCACCCCCCGCGTCGCCGAAACCGACTCGGTCCTTCAGGCGCTTTGCGACAACCTCCGTTCCATCGAGGACCTCACCGACGTCCACCACGCCGCCGACCTCTTCCGTGTGATCTGACCCGGCTTCCTCTCACGCAACCCTGACACGAGAGAGGATCTGTTCCATGGCGCAGAGGAACGGGGCGACGGCTGTGCAGGCGCTTCCGATACACCCCCAGGGCAGATTGCGAGTGTTCGGGCTCGGGTGAGACCGCGAACATCCCACCGCCGTACAGAAAAGTTGACGCACCGTCAGATCTTGAGCTGATCGGAAAATCGAGGTTCGGAAGGGCAGGCGGCAGCATCCGGGCCGCTTGCGGCTCGGATGTCGGGGTGGGGTCGGTCAGGCGGATACGGTTTCGAGGGTGACCTGGTGGCCGAGGGCCTGGAACTGGCGGACGAGGTCGCGGGTTTTGCGGGCTGGGTTGAGGTGGCGTTGGTGCCAGTCGGAGCCGAGTTCCTGGTAGGAGGCGTCCGGGTCGTTGATCAGGTGCCAGGTGATGACGAGCATCGAGCGGGCGACGGCGACCAGGGCTTTGGCGTGGCCGCGGCGTTTGACGATGTGCCGGTAGCGGGCGCCGAGGAAGGTGTCGGTGCGGGCTGCGGCGTTGGCGGCCTCGCCGAGGGCGCCCTTGAGCCAGGGATTGCCCTGCCCGGCTGGGCCAGCGGTGTTCTTCGCGCCGGACTGGATCGTGCGGGGGCACAACTTGGCCCACGAGACGAGGTGTTCGGGAGTCGGGAAGCGGCTCATGTCCGCGCCGATCTCGGCGAGGATGATCTGCGCGGTGGTCGGCCCGATCCCGGGGACGAGGTCCAGCTTCTCGGCCAGGGTGCGGGCGCTTGCGCCACCGGTGCACGGGTCGGCTGCCGGGCCGTCGTGCGGGGTGGTGATCTCTTCCAGCGTGTGGGCGATGAGCCGGTCGAGTTCCTGGATCTGGGCGGTGAGATGGTCGACAGTGCCTGGAATCACGCTGAGAAGCCGGGCGTGGTGGTCCTCGAACTGCCCGGTCAGGGCCTCGATGAGGGCGGCCTTCTTCCTGGCCAGGCTGCCCTTGGCCAGGTCGGCGAGGGCGCGGGGGATGCGCTCGCCGGCGACCAGCACATTGAGCATGGCCCGGCCCGACACACCGAAGAGATCCGAGACGACGTCGGACAGTTTGATCTGCGCGTCCTGCAGGGCCTTGTCGACCCGGTGCTTGTGGCGAGTGCGTTCCTGGACGAACACGGTGCGGGTCCGGGTGAAATCCCGCAACTGACGGACGGCCTTCGGCGGGACGAACGAGGCCCGGACCATGCCGCGTTCGGCGAGCTTGGCCAGCCAGACCGCATCCAGCTTGTCGGTCTTCGGGCGCCCGGGGACGTTCTTCACATCGCGCGCGTTGACGAGCCAGCAGTCCAGCCCGCGGGCCTCCAGCAGGTAGAAGAACGGACGCCAGTACGAACCCGTCGCTTCCATGACGACCCGCTCGACGCCCTGGCAGACCAGCCGGTCACCGAGTTCCAGGATCGCGTTGGTGGTCGAGGCGACGTTCCAGACCTGCTGGACGCGCCGGCCCTCGATGGTGTCGTGCGGGACGCGCAGGCAGACCATCCCGGATGCCTTGGCGATGTCGATCGCCGCGACCCGCGCGACCGTCCCGTCGTCGTGGTCTTCTCTCAACTCCTCCATGACATGCCCCCTGCTGTGCTGGTTCGGGCAGGGGCTGCCCGGGGAGCCTGAGGGGGTCGGAGAAGCTGATCGGCGTGCTCAAGGCGACAGTGTGCGGCCCCTCGGGCGGCTCCCTCACCAGACTCCTATGCGGGCTCACAGCCCAAACATCAAGCGGCGTCGGCGGACAGCCCCTGCACCGATTTTCACGCCCGCGGGGCGTCACCGCAGGCGAACGGTCGACTCTTATGTTTCTGGCTGAACCACAGGTCGTTGCCGTTGTCCCGGGTTCCGGTGAGGCGGTCGCTCTCGATGAGCGTGCCGTCGAGGATCGCGTGACTCATCCCCTCCTCGCGGCAGCGGTTCAACACCTCGTGCAGGTCGGGGGCTTGAGCGCCGAGGACGTCGATGGGCTCGTGCAAGCAGCGGTAGCCGGTGGCCTGCGAGACTCCGGCGTCCCTGGCCACAGGCAGTGCACGCAGCCGCGCTGATCGAACCAGCGCAGCACCATGACGCCTGCCGGAATGTGCCCAGGACCCGCGACCCACGGGGCGTGTCGAGGCGCGGCGATGCGCGGCGAGCAACGCTCACATTCTCGCAGGTCAGCGGGCACTTCTTCTCATTTCGCCGTCCACAGGCCGACCGTTGCGCGGTGGATCCAGGCTGAACAGCTGCCGCAGTGACGCGACTCTTCTCATCCCGTTCGGCGCTGATCGTCGCGATGACAGCTCCGTCGCCGACTGGGAGCGACATCCAACGAGCAGCGCCCCTGACATCGGGCCGGGCGTTGTTCGAGATGGTCTGTTTCAGGATGCCTTTTGGTCGGCGGGCTTCTCGATCTCGGTGGTCACCCGTGCCGCTCGGGAGAGCACCGGGAGCCACAGGAGACATGCCAGCAGGGGGACTGCGGCGTAGGTGGCCATGCCCGCACTGGAGCCCAGCCCGTCCATGAGCGCGCCGAGAACGAGATAGCCGATGCCGATGAGCGCCGACTCCACGAATGCGATCATCGACAGCAGGCTCGCCCGGTGGCGCGACGGCACGGCCTCGTTGAACACGTTGTCCACGATCACGGCGGTGATCTCGGGAATCCCGACCAGGGCCAGGAACGCGGCGATGGTGACCCAGACAAGGCCGAGGCCGCTCAGGCCGAGTGCCGCGGCGAGCGTCAGCAGAGACACCGGGACAATGATCCGATACCCGATGCGCCGGTCCGCGCGGTCCGACAGCAGCGGAGTGAGCCCGCCGGCGATGAATCCCGCCGATATGACCACGCTGACCAATGCGGTGCCCGCTCCCTGATCGGAGAGGGTCTTCTGCGTAAAAATGATGTACGGCGTCAAGGTCGCATGCATCAATCCGGACACCACGACAAGCGTCACGAGCGCCGGCGTGGCGACCCGAAGCATCGCCCGCCATGCTGTGACGTCGCCGTGCTCCTCCTCGCCTCCCTCCTGCTCGTCCACCGCGTCCGCGCCGCGGATCTCGGGCACCCCTGACATCAGCACCACCACGGCCAGGACGAGGCACACCGCCGAACCGACGTAGACGACCCCCCAGGAGATCTGCTGCAGTTGGCCGCCGAGGACGATGGCGGCTCCCGAGGTGACCGTCCCGAGCATGGTGAACCGGGACTTGATCTTGACGTAGCCGGCCGTTGCACCACGACGCACGAGCAGGTCGTACAGCAAGGCGGTGTCCGAACCGGACACACATGCCATGCCTACACCCTGTCCGATGAACAGCGCCAGGAACACCCAGTAGTTGGAGAACGCCACCTGACCGAGCAGACATCCAGCTGTCAGCGTCTGGCCGATCACGATGCTGGCACGCCTGCCGATTCGGTCGGCGATGACTCCCGTCGGCAACTCCGCAAGTCCGCTGACCAGGTAGAGCAGTGTCTGCAGTAGGGCCACTTGCGCGGCGGAGAAGCCGCGCTGATAGAGGAAGATGACGAATACGCCGCGCTGGAACAGCGAGTTGGTGAGCACTGCGTATACGTAGAACGGGCGCGTGACACTTCGTGCTGCGTTGTCGACTGCAGCCGACCCGCCAAGGGCCTCCGTGGTGCCGGTCATGCTGCGGGCTCCCTGGTAACTCCGGTGATCATTGGTGTTGGGCCTCCGCCGCCGACCGGAACCTCCATACTTCGCGCAGGATGTTGGGCCGGCCATCCCGGAACCGTTGCCGGCGCCGCAGCCGTCTTCGGTGGAGGCGTCAAATGCTGGGAACAGTAGCGTGCATCTTCTGGGATCTGGCACACATTTCCGTGAGAGCGATCAACGAGGCAGTGCACGGGACGGACTGGGGCTGTGCAGGTGGAGAGCTTCGCCGGGATTCAGGCTGTCCGACTCGGCGCGACGCTGGGAGCGGTGCTCGCGGCCCCCGTCCTGTTGGTGGCGGGTGCTCCGCTGCGCCATCGGTATCTGCGCCACGTCTATCGCGATGGCGGTCCCGGACTTCTGGACAAGGAGCGCGGCTGGGTGAGCGTCGGCTACTTCGTGGTCAACAACGCTGTCGTGCGGGCGCTTTGCCGGCCGTCTGAACAACTGTTGATCCGCTGGGGCCGTCGTCTGTGACCGCGGGGCCTCTCACCGGTCCGCGGTGAGGTGGACCCGCTTGCGGAGAAGCGGGAGCTTGGCGCGCCCGAACATCTGCCGTTGCACCGTCAACAGGCAGGCCGGCGCCCAGGTCAGCTGATGCTGCGGGTGGTTGTGTGGGCGAGCCGCTCCCGGCGTCGAGCGGGATGACGATGCTCGAGTAGTCGATTGCGTCCGTGGGGCAGGTTGGAACCCTGCGTTGCATGGGCGGCTGGTGGCTCACTGCGTTGCATGGACGGCTGGTGGCTCCCTGTCATTCCGGGCCCGCTCGGCGTGCGCACGTGACGGCGTCACTGGGCCTTCGGGGCCGGCTCGACGACGTGTATCGCCTTGAACTTCGGCAGGGCCTTGTCGGCGTACTTCTCGTCGGCGTTGTGCGCCTTGAACGCCTTCCAGGCGAGTTGCTCATCATTCAGCGCCTTGTTGCTCTTGTTCCCGATGAGTGCCGCCACCCGGTCCTTGACGTCCATCCGTCCGAGCGTCATGCCCTCGTCGTCTTCGGCGGCCTGCTTCGCCTTCGCCCCGACCTGCGGCAGCGACTTCTCGACCGCGTAACGCAGCCAGGCCGCCTGGTCCTCACCCCAGTGGGGCTTACCCCGCTTGGTGTCCATGACCTTCTTCTGCTCGGCGACGTAGCGCGCCGCCGACCGCTCACCGATGCCGATCCCCGCGCCCGCGCCGGCCTTGGCCAGCCGTTCCACGACCTGCCGGTCGCCGACCACGGCGGCGAGGCCCTGGCGTTCCTGGTCGGTGAGGTCCGCGACCGTGGCGGCAGGCGGAGGCCTTTTCTTCTTGTCCTTGGCCTTTTCCTTGCGCCATTCCGCGAGGGCCCGCTTGTTCGCGGGCGCCAGGGCCTTCTTGAGCTCCTTGGGAGTGGCCTGTGCCGCGAGCGCCTCCGCGCTCAGCTTGTTCAGCTCCGCGATGTGCTCCGGCCGCTCGGGAAGCCCGGTGATGACCTCGCTGCGCCACACGCCGAACTTCAGCATGCGTTCGAGGTCGGCGTCGTCAAGTCCGGTCTTCGAGAGGTTCGCCGAGACGGCCCGGTCCGCCTTCGCCTGGTCGAGGGTGGTTCCTGCCGGAAGTGCCATGACGGCCTGCCAGACCGCCCTGACCGCTGCCGCGCACTCCTTGGCGGCAGCCAGCTCGTCCGTGGTGAGGCCGAACTTGTCGCGGAGTTCCTTGTGTCGCCCCAGCAGGTCGAGCGTCCAGACCAGCGTCGCCTGCACCCTGCTCCTGTAGCTGGCCCGGGTTCCCGAACTGGTGTCGTAGGACGACTCCGTGACGGGCTTGTCCTCGCCGCCGACCTCCATCTCCACGATCACGCGCAGGATGTCCGCGATGAGCCGCTCGATCTGCTCGGGCGTGCGCTCCGCCTTGGCTGCCGTGGCGGTCGCCGGCGCGCCGCCCCCGGCCCGCTGGATCGTCACCACTCCCAGGTGGCCGTGCACGCGTTCCGCCCTGGGCGCCTCGGCCCATGTCTGGCGCCCGGCCAGGAGCCGTGTCACCGCCGCGTTGCCCGCCAGTCGCTGCAACTCCAACAGTGAAGCCCGCCCCCGCGCCGACCCACCCTGACGGAGCCCCCGCCGACCGGTCCGCTCGACCTCGTCCGATCGCATTGCGGGGGCATGCTGGAGGGTTTGCCCCCGGCGTCGCTGCTCCATGCCGTCAGTATTCCCCGGACCACCGCCAGCGGCACGACCCGTCCCCGCCCGCTGCCGAGGACTGCCCTTTCGGGCACGCTGCGCCTCCCCTCCGACCGTAGTACAAAAGGCTGCAGCCCTGAGCAGTGGGCGTGCCCGTCGCTGTGCGAGGGGTGGGCAAGCGGACAATGCGTGGCCCTGCATTTGAGCTTTGCCCGGAACGCCCGGCTGGTGCCGGTGCCGGTGCACGCATCCGGGCCAGCGGCAACTTCGACCGCTTCGTCGGTAGCATCACTCGCCGGGGTCGGAGGCTCGCCGACGGCGCCTGGCTCGGCGCCTCGGCGTCCGGTCTGCGTGAGCGATGCGTGAGCGGACGGCGCGCGGCACGCAGCATCCCGAGCCGGACGGCGCAGCATGCCGTGCGACGCTGATCTGCGGGAACGGCACCGCGCGGCACGTGGGGACACCACCCAGCACGACCCCGGCAGTTGAGTTTGGTGTGAAGAAAAGCAACCCTCACGCCGAGGGCCCTGACGGCCTTGTCCGCACTGCCCGCCTGCCGCTGTCGAGTGCCACCCTGAACTGGCCCGACGCTGTCGCGCGGCACCCCCAGACAGCCGCAGGCGTGGCACCGGCGATCAGGGTCGACCACTCGACAGAGCAACACGGCGCGGTCGGGATGCAACTGCTGGCCGACCACTTCCAAGCCGAGGTCGTCCGGCCCGCAGAACGTCGTCAGGTCAGCAGGGCAGAAGGTGGCGTCACGCACGAGCCCAGGGCGCAACAGCTGATGATCGTCCGGTGGCGTTGGGTCGATCAGGCGCGGTCGTGGAGCGTGACCTGGTAGCCGTCGGGGTCGGCGAAGGTGAAGGTCCGACCGAAGGGACCGTCGATCGGTGCGGAGACGATGGTGTGGCCGTCGGTGGCGAGCGCGTCGTGGATGGCCTGGACGTCGGTGGCGTGGAGCCAGATCGCGGCACCGATGCCGGGCTGGGCGACGGATGCGAGGTCGGTGCCGGGAATGACGTCGCGGAGTGCGAACGCGATCGGCTTCGTCTCGAAGACGACGGCGTGCGGAGGTCCGGCCGGCGAGCGGACGAGGCCCAGGTACCGCTCGTAGAACGCCTGCGAAGCGTCGAGGTCGCGCACTTGGAGCGAGATGAAGTCGGGGCCGGTGGCGGGCATGATGACACTCCTTCTTTTCATGTCAGTTTTCTGACATGCATGAACCTATGTCAGAATACTGACATGAGTCAAGAAGGTGTCGGCGTCGACCTCGAGACGTCACTGGGTTACCTGCTCAAAGAAGCGTCGAGCGCCCTCCGCGCGGCCATGGAGGAAGTACTGCGGCCGCTCGGGATGAGCGTGACGCACTACTCCTGCCTCGAACTGCTGGCGCAACGACCGGGCTTGTCGAACTCCGAGCTCGCGCGGGGCGCGTTCGTGACACGGCAGACGATGAACGTGCTGCTCCAGACCCTGGAACGAGACGGCTACGTGACCAGGCCTGCGGAGGCACCCGTCGGGAAGGCGCTTCCCGCGCGGCTCACGCCTCGCGGCCGGCAAAGCCTCGAGCAGGCGAGCGCAGCCGTCCGGTCCGTCGAGGCCAGAATGCTGGTCGGCCTGACCGGGACCGAGCAGTCAGAAGCGTTCCGGATCCTGCAGAGCATGATCCATTCCCTGCGCGGTGACAACAAGGGCGCATAGATCGTTCCGCGGCGCACGTCTCGTCGCGCTCGGACAGGAGTGCAGCCGAGCCTGAAATCCGTGTCGGCGACCTCGAAACCCGACAGACCCCGCACGGTGGAGGCGGGCAGCGCAGTAGCAGCTCCCACGCCGCCCGCACCTGCTTCAGAGGTTTCGCCGGCGGAACCGGCGGCCGCCGGGCCGCGGGACCTGACGGCCATCGCCGCTGGAGGTGCGCGGCCGGTGTCGGCAAGACCCCGTCGGCCGGCCCCAAGTTCTCCAAGTCGGGCACGGTCCGGCGGGTCATCACGCCGGATGTGGTGCTGCGCAACACCGTGACCGACGCGGACCGCGACACCTCGACCCAGACGTTCCAGGTGTGCACCACGAACGCGGACGGCACCCCTGATGCCGCCATCGACCTCGCCGGGCCGGGGCCGAACGGGGTTCTGGTGTCACCGTATGCGGCCTCGGGCGGGCTGGCGAAGGGGCCGGTGCCCTATGGCATCCTGCCATCGAGCTGAGTGCGGAGGGTGCAGACCCCGAGAGCCTGTCCGCGCGGGGGCGGTCGCCAGGTCATCGACTTGGTGATCCGCCACCGCCCCTCGCCCGAGGCGCCGTTCCCACGGATCGCGGAACTTCTTCGACGCTGGAGACGCCACTCCGAGCCGTTGCCCGACGGGAACGGATCACGGGACGACCCGCATCAGCGACGGCGATCCGGATGCCACGGTCGGAGCGGGCTTGACCTTGACGCTGGGTCAACCCTCCATCCTTCCGGCAGGGGCGTCCTCGCAGACGCGTGGAACAGCCCCGCAAAGGAGGCAGATGACCATGACAGCCCAAACGATCGCCGGTCCGGCGATGCGCGTGCAAGGTCTGGAGAAGTCGTACGGGAAACTCGAAGTGCTGCGCGGCGTGGACTTCGACGTGGCGCCGGGCAGCATCTTCGCCCTGCTCGGCTCCAACGGGGCAGGCAAGACCACGACCGTGAGGATCCTCGCCACGCTCCTGAAGGCCGACGCGGGGACAGCGAGCGTCAACGGCTTCGACGTCGCCACGCAACCGGCGAACGTGCGGGAGTCCGTCAGTCTCACCGGGCAGTTCGCGGCCGTCGACGAGATCCTCAGCGGCCGGGAGAACCTCGCCCTCGTCGCCAGGCTGCGCCACCTCAAGGACCCTGGCGCGATCGCGGACGACCTGCTGAGGCGTTTTTCGCTGAGCGAGGCGGGCGCGCGGCGAGTGTCGACGTATTCGGGTGGGATGCGCCGTCGGCTGGACATCGCGATGAGCCTCATCGGGAATTCGCCGGTGATCTTCCTGGACGAGCCGACGGCCGGACTCGACCCCGAGGCGCGCATCGAGGTGTGGGATGCGGTCAAGGAGCTCGCCGGCCATGGAACGACGGTGCTGCTCACCACGCAGTATCTAGTGCCGCGGCAGGCAACGTTTGCCCGTCAAGGAGCGGCGTCCGGTGCGTGCTCTCGGTGTGCCGGCCGGAAGTCCTCGTACTGGACGTACTTGGGCTTTCGGCCCGTGCGGCGAGAGTGCGTGCCGGGCGTCGCGACGGGGCGAACGTTGCCTGCCGCGGCACTAGACGAGGCCGAGCAGCTGGCCGACCGGATCGCGATCCTCCACCAGGGGCGGATCATCGTGAACGGCACCCTCGCCGAACTCAAGCAGCTCTTCCCGCCCGCCAAGGTCGAGTACGTCGAGAAGCAGCCGACCCTGGAGGAGATCTTCCTCGCGGTCGTCGGCGGCGGCGACAAGAGCGACGCCACGGGCACGACAACTGGGGGACGACGATGACCGCGTACTTCTTCAGCGACACTGCCGCACTCACAGGGCGGACTCTGCGCCATGTCACCCGCAGCATGGACACCATCATCACGACCGCCATCACGCCGATCGCCATGATGCTGATGTTCGTCTACGTGTTCGGCGGCGCCATCGACACCGGGTCGGTTTCGTACGTGAACTACATGCTGCCCGGCATCCTGCTCATGACCATCGCATCGGGCATCTCCTACACCGCATACCGGCTGTTCACCGATGTGAAGAGCGGGATCTTCGAGCGATTCCAGTCCATGCCGATCGCGCGGTCGGGTGTGCTGTGGGCCCACGTCGTCACCTCTCTGGTCGCCAACCTGATCGCGCTCGTGCTCGTCGTGGGCGTCGCTGTGCTCATGGGCTTCCGTTCAGGGGCAGGAGTGTCGGCATGGCTCGCGGTCGCCGGCATCTTGCTCTTGTTCACCCTGGCGCTGACCTGGCTCGCCGTGATCCCCGGGCTCTCCGCGTCGTCGGTCGAGGGAGCGGGCGCGTTCGCCTACCCGCTCATCTTCCTGCCGTTCGTCAGCTCGGCGTTCGTGCCCACGAAGACGATGCCCGGCCCGGTGCGCTGGTTCGCCGAGCATCAGCCGGTGACGTCGATCGTCAACACGATCCGTGCTCTGTTCGCAGGGCAGCCGGTCGGCGACGACATCTGGATCGCGCTCGCGTGGTGTGTGGGCATCCTCGTCGCGGCGTACGTCTTCGCGATGATCGCCTATCGCCGGAAGATCGCCTGAGGCAGGCTGAGACCCATGCTCACCATCAGCCAGCTTGCGGCGTACGCCGGGGTGACCGTACGGGCGGTACGCCACTACCACCAGATCGGCCTGCTGCCCGAGCCCGAGCGCGACCGGTCCGGGTACCGAACCTACGGTGCTGCCGCAGTCGTGCGACTGATCCGGATCCGCACTTTGGCCGATGCCGGCGTGCCGCTGGCCAGGGTGCAGGAACTCCTCGACGCCGGCCCGGAGGAGTTCGTCGGCGGCGTCCAGGAGATCGACAAGGATCTGCGCGCCGAGATCCGGCGGCTGCAGGACACCCGCAGCCGACTCGCCCGGCTCGCTGCCGGAGAGCACCTGGCGCTCCCGCAGAGCGTTGTGGACTACCTCGACCGGCTGCGCGGTCTCGGCGTCGGGGAGCGGTACATCGAGCTGGAGCGGGACGCCTGGATCATGATCGCCGCGCAGGTGCCGCAGCTGATCGACTCCGTGATCGCCAAGAAGCACGAGGAGCTGGACGACCCCGACATGGTGAGGCTCTACAGCTTCTTCACCGGTGAGCCCGACTGGCTGGCCGGCGATCCACGGATCGTCGAGATCGCCGACATCCTGGAGCGTCTGATGATTCGCGCCGTGGAGGCCGGCGAGGCGGGTGCCGACGGCTTCGACGATCAGTTCGTCGCCCTGATGGACTCCACCATGCTCGAGTCCGCACCGGGCGCCGAACTGGTGTTGGCGATCCTGAAGGAGCGCGGCTGGAGGGGCTGGACTCGCATCGAGCGAGTGCCTGTCGACAGGCTCGACACTGAGCTGCCGCCGTCTTGAAGTGGCAGGTCACGGGGCGGGAGTGACGTTGTTCGGGGGTGTTCGCGCTGATCGGGGACGCACATGCGACACCCCCAGGAAGTCCAGCACGAGCAGCAGCCGCTGTTCCTCCAATCCTGGATCGCCTTCTACGCGCCGGGCGCGCGGACTTCGGCATCGCGCCGAGGACATTGACGGTTCTGTGAACCCAGCACCTCTGCTCGCGGGTGGCGGCGAACACCTCGGCCAGGGCCATCCCCCAGGGCGCCATCGCCGACCGCCACCCGTCCGGTCAGCCCGAAGACGACCGGATACAGTGCGGGAGACGGCAGCCTGGTGAGAGAGGGGAAGCGTGACCGACACCAGCAACACCCGACCCGCCGACCGTGAAGCGCAAGCGCCGCGGCAGAGCCGACTGCACCGTCTGATGCGCTACATCCCTCTGATCGCCCCCGTCCTGCTGTGGGCCGTGCCCTGCTGGGTACTCCTGCACACGGGCCAGCACTGGCCGTTGCCCGTCACGCTGGTCGGCACCGCCCTGTTCGCCCTCGGCCTCATCGGTATGCCGCTCGCGATGGTGCGCGGCCACGGCCGGCGTCAACAGGATCGGGCAGCAATCGTCGGTGACACCCTGCTGGGCGCCAGCTGGGTTCTGTTCGCCTGGTCCGTTCTGCTCGGCGTGCTCTTGCGGCTCGCCCTGACCGCGGTCGGCGTCGGCGAGAGCCAGGACCGGGCCCGAATCGTCACTTGGACCGTCCTCGGCGTGACCGCCGTGCTGCTCGCCTGGGGGTACGCCGAAGCCCGCCGCGTGCCTCGCGTGCGCCAACTCGACGTGCAACTCCCGCGACTGGGGGCCGGGTTGGACGGCATCCGCGTCGTCCTCATCACCGACACCCACTACGGTCCCCTCGATCGCACTCGCTGGTCGGCACGGGTATGCGAGACGGTGAACACCCTGGAAGCCGACCTGGTCTGCCACACCGGTGACATCGCGGACGGCACGGCCGAACGCCGCCGCGCCCAGGCCGTCCCACTCGGTACCGTGCGGGCCACCCGGGCCCGGGTCTACGTAACCGGAAACCACGAGTACTACAGCGAGGCCCAGGGCTGGGTCGACCTGATGGACGAGCTGGGCTGGGAGCCTCTGCGCAACCGCCATCTGCTGTTCGAGCGCGGAGGCGACACCCTCGTGGTCGCCGGCGTGGACGACGTCACCGCCGAGTCCTCGGGCCTGGCAGGCCACCGCGCCCACCTCGCCGGAGCCTTGAACGGCGCCGACCCCGACCTACCCGTCCTGCTCCTGGCACACCAGCCCAAGTTCGTCGACCGGGCGGCAGCCGACGGCATCGACCTCCAACTCTCCGGCCACACCCACGGCGGCCAGATCTGGCCCTTCCACCACCTGGTCCGCGTCGACCAGCCCGCCCTCGCCGGCCTCAGCCACCACGGCACCCGGACCCTCCTCTACACCAGCCGCGGCACCGGCTTCTGGGGCCCGCCGTTCCGCGTCTTCGCCCCCAGCGAGATCACCCTGCTTGTGCTCCGCTCCCCGCACCTGCCCACCTCGCCGTAGCACTGAGCGGGTCGACACATCCGTTTGGAGTTGTCCACGAGCTGAGGGGTGCGGCGTCGGCAGCTGACCAGGCTCGTCTCTCTGAGGACGAGATCCGGACCATTCGCGGCCCCGACGGCTCTGACGAGCGACACGTGGCCACGTTCTACGCAGGTCAGCGACGCGTGACGCCTGTGCCCGCCAGCAGACCAAGAATCTGCTGGTCTCGTACTCGCCGAAGACGCTCGGCTTCTTCTAGTGCCGCGGCAGGCAACGTTTGCCCGTCAAGGAGCGGCGTCCGGTGCGTGCTCTCGGTGTGCCGGCCGGAAGTCCTCGTACTGGACGT